>DATMZK010000001.1:0-3970 GCA_035560295.1 Minisyncoccota bacterium
TGAGCAACAGATCGCGCACGCATCCACCCACCAGATACGCTGAAAAATTCGCCTCTCTAAGAGTTTGGCACACCCCAACAACCTCCTGCGGTACGAGCAAGTCGGGGCGTTGCATGGAAGCATTGTAGTGCATGAAACTGCTTGGAGCGAACGACAATGCGCTGTATTCTGCACATGTTCTCCCCGCTCTCGTGGTGAAACGGATATCACAACAGTCTTCGGAACTGTCGTTCCAGGTTCGAATCCTGGCGAGAGCAGTACGTTCATGTATAATCTTTCTCACTTGCCTCACGGCGAGCGATCCGCCTCCGCGGACTTCAGCGGGCTTTGCCACGCCGAAGTCATGCTTCGGCGTGACGAAGGCGGGCATGGTTTAGTGGTAAAATGCGACCTTGCCAAGGTCGAGTCGGGAGTTCGATTCTCCCTGCCCGCATAAAGGACAGATCAAGACACAGTGCGTAGAGCGAACTGAGAAAAGTGAGGAATTAAGGGCTATTTCTTAAAACTGTGGACAACTACGGGGATAAGTGGATAAAAGACATGTCCCTTATAAGTACTTCATATGAAATCAATTGAATATGTTTCTTAGTAACATGCCCGCCGTGTTTCCCGTGAAATCTTCCTAGGCAGCAATCCGATCAGACGAGTCGCCTATGTCCGATAAAATAAGAAATAGAAAGGAAATCGGAGCATTGGGAGAACAGATCGCCGCAGGCTTCTTGGAGCAAAAAGGCTTCACTGTCATTGAGCGCAACTACAGAAAACCTTGGGGAGAGATCGATCTGATAGCTGAGAAAGGCGATTCTGTCAGGTTCGTTGAGGTAAAGACAGTTTCACGTGAAAGGATCGAAGACATTTCACGTGAAATGGGTAAGTATTCACCAGAGGAGCAGGTGCACCAATTTAAGCTTAAAAAGGTAGCGCGGACCGCCGAGATGTACATGGCGAACAAGAACGATAACCGGGACTTCCAGGTAGACGTTGTGGCGGTCTTTCTGGATCATTCGACACGTAAAGCCCGCTGCCGTCTGTATGAGCAGGTCCTGTAGTTAGTAAAGGACACATAAAGGACAATACCTTGTCCTTTATGACTCAGCTGAACTTCCACATAAAATCGTGCATATTACGGAATAGATCGGCGATGTCCTTGTTCTCGATAACGATAGCGGAGAGGTCGCGTAAGCTAATGAGGGCGACCTTGTCGGCATAAATGAGCGTATCGACGTTACTCGTGAACCAAGAGGGGAGTTTTTTGTCGAATTTCGCCTCAGCGCCGTTTTTAGCCCGTATTTCCTTGATTTTTTTGTAATACTTGTCGGCCACGAAGAGATCCCGACTCTTGAACGCGTGGGAAGTCACGTCTTTATCAAATTCTTCATAATCAGCCTCTGTGAAATTCTCAAAGAACGAAGCTGGGGGAAAGATGGATGCCGAATCTCCCACTGTTTGGAACATGCCTTCATAAATACGACGAATCTCTCGTTTGCCCTCGTAAAACGTCACTTTGGGCTTATGTATGGCCTTATTGTGCATGGCACTGAGCTCCTGGAGTACCGACTCAATACCCCGGGACTGCTTTTTGTACTCCGAGAGGATGCGTTGCGGCGATGCAGCGGAATAGAGAGTGCGCTTCTTTACCGGTACTCGAACGACCAAATCTTTCTGCAGGAGGAGATCGAGATATTCATAGCAGGTCGCGCGCTTTATTGCAGTTTCACGTGAAAGCTCGGCGATACTCATTCGCTGTTTGCCAAGGAGGGCGAGGTAGATTGAAGCAGCTTTTTCATGCAAGCCGAGGGCCTCTAGGGCAGAAAGCAGCTTTTTGTAGTCCATATTGGAAAAAATGTCGACTAATTCGACATATATATTCTATCCAGATATAGAAAATAAGGCAAATATGGGCTTAAATTTGCAGAAATATCAATAAAATCAGCATATTTCCGATTTTCATCTAAACTATGCGCAGATTCAAGGTTCTCTCAGGAGGTTCAGGTGTGGGAAATCCCAAATCGAGTTTCTTTTGTGCTTACGCTCGCAGCCTTCGTCCCTTATATTCTTGGTATATTAGGACGCGGGTTATGGGGAGGTGAGCTCGAAAAGCCCTTACAGCCCTCGATTGTCTCTTGGATGATTTGGCTGCTGCTCGACGTGATCATCATTTCTGGCATGTACCTGAAGGGAAGCACGACCAATCTCATGGTTGCAGCGACCATCGGCGCTGTTTGCGTAGTTGTGGCGAGCATTTGGCAGGGTGGTCGTGTGGAGTGGACCCACTTCGACAAATTCTCGCTCTATGGTGTTGGCAATGCTCTTGGGTTTTGGTATGTCATGCAGACTCCCGAAGCCGGCATTATCGCAAGTGTTGCGACACTGGCAGTCGGCGCACTGCCTGGCTTAAACGACGCCAACAAGAATGGAACGACAACTGGCGGGTTTTGCTGGCTTGTTTGGTTCGCCGCCGCTTTTGCTGGGTTTCTGGCGGTTGTCCCGTTGCGCGATATTTCGATGACCATACAGCCAGTCGCTTTTGCAGTCGTAGCCTTCAGTATGGCGATGGTCAATTTCACGGCCGAAATTGAATAGAGCAAATTCCATGCGCCGCGATGAATAGTCGCGGCGCTCTCTTTTGTGCTAGCATGCCGTGAACGGGGCGTCGTATACCGGTAGTACGCGTGCTTTGGGAGCACGTAGACTGGGTTCAATTCCCAGCGCCCCGATCAAAATTACTGCTGCGGATTTTGCAGCTGCGAGACGTACTCTCCGAGCAAAGAGGGAAGAATGCTCGTGTCGAAGCTTGTTTGCTCTGCTTTCAAATCGCCATTCAGCACGCTCGCCAAGCTGTTGCCGCTTTGTGCAGCAAGATCGCTGCTGATGTAAAAGAGGGTGAGTGCGTAGAGACTGCGATCGGCGGTTGTGGCGCCCTCGGAGGTGGTGGTTACGATCCCGACCACATGTCCCCACGGATTCATCACCGCGCCGCCCGAAGAACCTCCCTGCGCTTCGATCACGTTGGGCAATTGCAACAGATCGACGGTGCCATGCGTAAAGCTGAGTACATCGCCAATCGTTGCAACGCTGGTTGCAGCGAACAGATTGTTTTGTACCTGCATGCCTCCGATAAATTCTGCCGGGTAGCTCGCAATCAGCACTTCGTCGTCGGTGAGAGCAACGCCGTTACGTGTATCAACAGGCAGGGAAGGGAAGGTGGAAGGCAGCGACTGGCCGGTTGCAGAGCCGTCGATGAGCAGAAATGCGTAATCGTGATCGCCGGTTTCCGTTTCAGACGATGTGTTGAACTGCGCGATGTGCTGCGAGACCCAAATCGGCGGCAGATAGAGCGTGCTCGCTGTCCATGCGGCTTGCGCGGGCGAGCCGGTGCGAATGGTGCATGAGATGTGCATGTCGGGATTTTGCGCGAGCATCACGTACTGACCGACGTGCGCGTTAGTGAGGATGATGCCGCGCGGATCAATGATCACGCCGCTACCAGAAATCGAATGAATCGGGCCCTGCGAAATACATAAAATATTGACAACTGCTGCGCGGGCGGTCGAGTTGGCAAGTTCGGGCGATTCGGCGGGGAACGAATATGGGTTTGCAATGCGGACGATTTGATCGACGCCTTCTGCGGCGGTTGCGGTTTGCGATGTAGCCGGCGCGCTGATCGGCTGTGGCTTGCGCGCGGATTTGCTGGTTGCCCGCACGGCGACCGTACTCGTCGCTTTGGTTGTCGTTGCGCTTTTTGCACTCACGTCGAGCGCTTGTGACGAGGTCGTCGCGCTTGCCGGCGTGCTGGTGGCGGACGAAAGAGCGGGAGCATGCGCGGGCGCGCTGAAGGCGAGGGGATATGCTTGCGAAAGTGATATGGCACCAATGGTGAGCGAGACGAGTGCAACAATGCTGAGGAGGCGCAATGAGCGAGGAGACATTTGCCTGACTATAAGGCGAATCGGGCGCGAGCTCAAGTTTT
>DATMZK010000002.1:0-3002 GCA_035560295.1 Minisyncoccota bacterium
AAGCATCCGCGGACAAGGCTTCTTGCAGGCAATCGAGACACATTTGGTATCCTAGAAGGATGTTGCTCTACAGTACGGGGGACAATAGCGCTCGAGTCTCGATGCGCGAGGCCGTGTTACGAGGGCTCGCACCCGACGGCGGTCTGTATATGCCCCTCCACATTCCGCATCTACCGGCGGATTTTTTCACGCGGCTCCCTTCCCTCTCGCTGCAAGAAATCGGTATCGAAGTTGCGGGCGCATTTTTCGGCGATGAGGTGCTGGCAGCGGAGCTTCGTGGCATCGTTGAGCGCGCAATCAATTTCGACGCACCGCTGGTAACGCTCGACGAGAGCACAAGCGTGCTCGAACTGTTCCATGGACCAACGCTCGCGTTCAAAGATTTTGGCGCCCGCTTTATGGCGCAACTTATGTCGTATTTCGCTCGGGATTCGAAGCGTGAAATCACGATTTTGGTAGCGACTTCCGGCGATACCGGGAGCGCGGTTGCAAGTGGGTTCTTGGGCGTGCCCAACATTCGCGTCGTCATTTTGTATCCGAGCGGCAAAGTAAGTCCGCTGCAAGAAAAACAGCTCACCACCATGGGCGGCAACATCACGGCGCTCGAAGTGAACGGCGTGTTTGATGATTGTCAGCGATTGGTGAAGCAGGCGTTCGTTGATCCGGAGCTCTCCGCGCGATTACAGCTTGCTTCCGCCAATTCGATAAACATCGCGCGCCTCATCCCGCAATCGTTCTACTATTTTTATGCAGTCGGGCGGCTCGGCGGCGCGCGGCCGATCGCGATCTCGGTGCCGTCGGGCAATTTTGGCAATCTTACCGCAGGGCTGATTGCAAAGAGGATGGGCTTGCAGGTGACACGGTTCATTGCGGCGACAAATGCAAACGATGTGTTCGGCCAGTTTCTGCAAACCGGTCGTTTTGAACCGCGGGCGTCAAAAGAAACCATCTCAAACGCCATGGACGTGGGCAACCCCAGCAACTTCGCCCGTATGCGCGAGCTCTATCCGGCACTCGAAGATATGCGCCGCGACATCGTCTCGTTTAGTTTTTCCGATAAGGAAACTCGTGCGGCAATCGGCCGGGTGTTCAAAAAAATAGGTTACATTCTCGATCCGCACGGGGCGGTGAGCTATCTTGGCTTCCAAACATATCTCGCAGATCATCCAGATAGTCGGGGCATTGTGCTCGAAACGGCGCATCCGGCGAAATTTCCTGAAGTGGTAGAAGCAGAACTCGGCAAAAAAATAGAAACACCGGCCCGCCTTGCCGCCTATGCGAAAAAAGAGAAGGTTTCCACACGCATCGACGCCGATTTTGACGCACTCAAAACATTCTTGATGCGTTTCTGACAACGCTCGGCTTTTCAAAAGTTACGCACTCGCAATGCTGGCAAGGCTTCATGAAAAGTATAGAATTATGGGTAGAAACTATTCATAGTCCGATCTGTGGAGGATTCGATGATAGACGACGACTGGATTCAAAAGGGCGCTCGTGAGCTGATACGAACCCACGGCTCTAGTGCGGTCAGCTACGCACGCGATGAATCAAAGCATCCGCGAGCTGGTAACAATCAAATCGCCGCCGCATTGTGGCGTCGACTCGCGCACATGTGCGCCGAACTCCTGTGTGCGAACTGCCAAAGTACGCGCATCCAATAAAAATGCCCGCGACAAAATTCGCGGGCATTTTCTCACGCCGTTTTCTGAATTAGTACGGGTAGTACTGATACGGCATCTGCATCGGGTAGTAGTACGACGGTTGATACATATTTCCGTAGTTGTATGTGTAGTTGTTGGAATTGTTGTAACCGTACGGCATTGTGGAATAGGGCGATTGGTACGATTGCGGCTGCATATATGGTGAGTACGATTGCTGCTGCGGATAGTACGGCATCGGCGGCTGAAGGTAGGCGTAGTTCACGCTGTACTGCGGCTCGGCAGACGTGTAGTACGGATGCTGCACCTGCACCACCTCGGGCGATACCGGAAAGAACGTCCCGTACCCATAGCTGTAGCCGGAGCTATAGCTGGGTCCCGTGGAGTAAGGCGAATAATAGGCCTGGGCGTTTGCTGCCAGCGGGGCGAGCGAAGCGAGGGCGAATGCCGCTGCGCCTGCAAATCCAAAAAGTGTCGTTTTCATAACGTGTGTGAGTCTAATCGCGAAAGATTAATTTGCGGTGAAGGTCGCTCCTGCGACACTGCCGTCGGCGTTGGTGACCAGCGAATCGGCGTGCAGATCGAACTTCTTGTCACCGTTGTCGCTGTAGAGCATGACCTGGTAGGTCTGTCCCGCAGTCGTCGCGCGCAACAGATCCACTTTCACGCCGGTGTGTGTGCCCGCCTGAAAGAGCGCTGCGCCGAGCGTGCGGCCGCTTGCATCGCGCACTGCTACCCAGCCGGATTCTCCGAGCGTCACCGAAGAAACCAAGACGCTCATGCCTGCCTTCTGGTTTGATACGGAAACCGCTTCACCATTTGCGGAAGTTGTGTTGCCCGAAGTCGAACCTGATGTCGAGGTATTTGAGGAAGATGCCGCCGTGCTGCCGGTGTCGCTCGTCGTCGTCGAAGTCGACGCTTGATCGACGGTGCTTTGCGGGTGCTTTGTGAGATACCATCCGCCGCCCACGATGATGAGGACAAGCACGACAATAATAATCTGATAGGTTCTCTCGTTCGTCATAAATGTATGGTTGCACGCGACTTATCTTGTATATCGAGAGTGTAGTTGAAACCGCCCTGGAGTCAACTCAAAAGCTCTATATTGACAGCCCGGCTGAATTCCTGCCCTGGTAGCGGCTTATATTTGGTAGCCCGGTTCGCCGTGGACGGCAACGTCAAGACCAGTTGCCTCTTCGGCCGACGAAACACGCAGCGGCATTTTCACCCACATGAGGACTTTGAGAATGATGTAGGTCGCGACGAATGCGTAAATGCCCGAGGCAAGTACTGCGACCGCCTGAATGAAGAGCTGATGCATGTTGCCAAAGAGCGCGCCGTTGG
>DATMZK010000003.1:0-3115 GCA_035560295.1 Minisyncoccota bacterium
AGTTGCCCCATCGTAGAGAAGCGTACCAACGATACCGAATCCGATGAAGTTCATTCGAGATGCGGCTCTATTCTTGAAATAAAAGTGCGAGGCAACACCAAGCAGACCGTAGCTCACAGCCGGAATCCAGGTCCACACGCCCCAGCCAGCCGTGGCAGCGTCGTAGATCACGATCCCCAAAAAACCGAAGAGAAAGCTCGAAATAATGCCGTAACGCTTTGAAAACGGCATGACCGTGGCAAGGATGGGCTCGACATTTGGCGGACGAAACGGCAGCAAGCGAAACAACAACACGCCGATCCAAGCGAGGGCGAATTTGATGCTGCCGGTTGGAATGCGCACATTCATGGGAGTGTGAGTATACCGCTACGCTGATTTTTTGCGAGTGGATAACTTGCGGTGTTAGAGCGGATTTTTGCCCTGAATAATTCGCACCAAGATCATAATGAGCGCGATGACGAGGAGGATGTGAATAAATCCGCCAACCGTAAAAGCCGTGATAATCCCAAGTCCCCAAAGCAGGAGAAGCACAATCGCAATAGTGAGTAACATACTGTATTCATTAAGCCGATAATCGCTAGGGTGAAGTATGAAGCGTCGAGCTGAATACGAGATGAAGTACTAACCGAGGTGCGCGTGATCGTTCCAGGTAACAACGTTCCAATTGTCCCACCAGCGTTCGTCTCCATGCGTGAGTATCGTGAGGCCGGTATTAAAGAGCCGCATAGATTTCATAAGGTGTTCGCAATCGCGGCCGGTAAAATCTTCGCCCATGATGGCTTTTCCAAACAAAATCGGCGTGAACCAACCGTGGCTCACTACCACGATGTGCTCTTCCGGTCTTTCAGCCAAAAAACTGAGCGCTTGCCCGGCTCGCTCATTGAGATCAGAAAAATTTTCTTCGTCGATGACACGCCGGTCTTCGTCATGCATATGTTCGATGAGAGATTTCATTTCCTTCAAAAGTTCGGGGTCGGCAACGTCAGCGCCAACGCGATGCGATCCCTGCCGCCATTCGACGAACAAATCAGAATACTCGATCGGCTTGCCGAGGTGCTCGGCGATAATATCGCCTGTTTGCCTCGCGCGCAGATAGCTACTTGCGACAACAAGCTCGACGGGCAAGTGTGAGAGTCGTTTGCCAACAAATAGCGGCTGCTCGCGGCCCTTCTCGGTAAGCGGCGTTTTGTCTCCGCCTAAAATAATGCCGCCGGCATTCGAGGAGCTCTCGCCGTGCCGCACGATATATACCGTTTTCATCACCAGTAGCTTATCATCAAAAAAATGGAGCCGCGCGGAGGCGGCTCTCGAAATTGCAATCAACCAAGGTGCGCGTCGTCATTCCACAGCATGATGCGCCACGGCGGCCGACCCCTGTCCGGGATGTACTTCAGGAGCGAAATCCCGGTATTTTCGGTGTAGAGGGCGTAGAGCAGCCCCAGACATTCCCTGGCAGACATCTCTTCGCCATACGTCGCCGCGGCGGCGAGAATGCGTGAGAACAATCCGTGTCCGACCACCAAGATATTTTTTTCGGGCCGATCGATCAGAAATTGCAACGCTTGCAGCGCTCGCAGCTTGAGATCATCGAAATTTTCCGCATCTTCATGGCGACACGTCGGATCGGTAAACCGATCCCAAAACGCGTCGAGATACGCCTCATAACGCGGATCGTCGTGCAGAATCCCAATCGTGCTGCTCGGTTGCCGCCGCTCCACGAACAAATCCGACTGAATCAGCGGACGCGGCACCGCTTCGGCAATGTACGCGGCGGTTTTGTCGGCGCGCGGATACCCGCTCGACACGATGAGATCCACCGGCAGCTTTGCGCACCGCTGCGCGATCATTTGCGCCTGGATTTCCCCCTTCGGAGTGAGAAGCGCTGTATGACCTCGCGACACCAATCCGACATTGGACTCACTCTCGCCGTGCCGCACGAGATAGACATTTTTTGCCATTCCACTCTCTTTCTCTTGTTAAGTTGCCTCTTTTGAATATGCAGTATTGATGCTGCAAATGCAAGCGGCGAGCTGATTTGCACAATCCCTTCACACCGCTACAATGCGCCCACATGAAAAACCAAGGGAAAGTCCGTTTGACGACTGATGTCGTGCCCACAAAATACGACATTCGCCTCAAGCCCGATTTGGAAGCGTTTGTTTTCGAAGGTGAAGAAACCATCCATCTAACGCTAAAGAAGCCGACCAAAACACTCACGCTCCATTCGATAGAACTGCAGATTGAATCAGCGCGCATCATCGGCGGCGAGGTTGCGGAAAAAATTTCCTACGACGAAAAGGCCGAGACCGCCACGATCCATTTCAAAACGGCGATCGCAAGTGGCAAGCAGCAGTTGCAGCTCGTCTTCCGCGGCATCCTCAACGACAAAATGCATGGGTTCTACCGCAGCGGCTTCATGCACGAAGGTAAAGAGCATCGCATTGCGACCACGCAGTTTGAAAGCACCGACGCTCGCCGCGCATTCCCCTGCTTCGACGAACCCGCGATGAAGGCGGTGTTTGATGTGTCGCTCACCGTGCCGAGCGACAAAGAAGCGATTTCAAACACCCTGCCGACTGACATTCTTGAACACGAGAGCGGATACAAAACCGTGCGTTTTGCGTCGACGCCGCTCATGTCCACCTACTTGCTCGCGTTCATCGTGGGCGATTTCGAACATATCGAAAAGAAAAGCAAAGACGGTGTCTTGGTGCGCGTCTTTACGACACCGGGAAAAAAACACCAGGCGCAGTTTGCACTTGATTGCGCGGTCAAGACCATCGCTTTCTTCAACGAATATTTTGCGATTCCCTATCCAATGCCAGCGCTCGACATGATCGCGATACCGGATTTTGCGGCGGGTGCGATGGAAAACTGGGGTGCCATCACCTATCGCGAATCCGCGCTTCTTGTGGATTCGCAGCAAAGCTCAAGCGTCAACAAGCAGTGGGTCGCGCTTGTGATTGCGCACGAAATCGCGCACCAGTGGTTTGGCAATTTGGTTACGATGGAATGGTGGACGCACCTCTGGCTCAACGAAGGTTTTGCTTCCTATATTGAATACCTCGCCGTCGACCATGTGTTTCCCTCGTGGGACATTTGGACGCAATTTTTG
>DATMZK010000004.1:0-2781 GCA_035560295.1 Minisyncoccota bacterium
GGCGTATTGGTGGATGCAAAAAGCGCATGCTGCGCCTGCGGTGGTCTATAAAACTCCCGAAGAAAAGAATGACGTGTATGTGCGCTTCGACATGGAAGCCTACGACATCATCGCGGCGCACTATTGGCAGCAGACAACCGATGCACAGCTCTCGCAGCTGTTCCAGCTCTCGCTCGAAAAAGCGGCGAGCACCTCAAGCGAGCCGCTCGCTACGCAAGATCGCGCGGGCGTGGCCACGATGCTCGAACAAGCCTTTGCCGCAACGCCTGCCGCGTCCGGTAAGAAGCAACTCGCGCTGCAAGTATTGAATGTCGCGCTCTACAATCTTTCGCCCACCGGGCGCAGCGGCGTGCTCTCGAGCCAGGCACAAACCGCATTGCAAAACACCGTTTCCAATATTCAACCTTCAAATAATCCCTACACAGATCTTGGCGTATCTCAAAACGCGACACCGGCGGAAATTAAGCAGGCGTATCAGCAAAAAGCAGCGGCGCTTGCCGCGACCACGACCGCCGCAGGCAAAGCGGCGCAAACGCAGCTCGCGCACGCGTATCAAACGCTCACCAATCCGGTCAACAAACAGATCTACGACACCTCGCAGAGCCAGCCGACGGTATTTTCACATATCCTGAACCCGCAAACGCTCTATATTGATATCAGCCAGGTAGCGCCGACAACGATCCAAGAAATTTCCGCAGCGCTCAGCGCCGCAAGCTCCACGCCGACGTTTTCCAATCTGATCCTCGACATGCGCGGCAACATTGGCGGCGATCTCACCTTTGCGCAGGAATTTCTGAGCTTGTTTTATGGCCCCAATCAATACGCGTTTGACCTCTTTCATCAAGGTAATTTGGAAGTGCAGCGCACGGGCGGCGTCGATCAATCGCCGGAAGCGACACACTTCAAAGAAATCGCCGTCATCGACGATCACATGACGCAATCGACCGCCGAACTTGTTGCGTCGATTCTAAAGCACGACCATCTTGCCTACACGGTGGGAGAGACGAGTCGCGGCTGGGGATCGGTGGAGCAAGTGCTGCCGATGCAAACGGTGATTGATCCTTCGGAAACCTACGCGCTCGAACTCGTGGTGTACCTCACGGTGCGCTACGACGGTCTGCCGATAGAAGGCAACGGCGTCGTGCCAGATATCGACACCACCAAGCCCGGGTGGCGCTCTGCATTGCCGAACTTTTTCACTTCGGGGGCGATGCAAGAGGCACTCAGCCGCGCCGCGGGCGGAGCGCCGATGCAATAGCAACCGAGAGCTTTCGATTTCATTGCAAGTCCACGTGAGGGCGCGGTATAGTTGCATTATGGCAGACACTCCACTGAAGATTCTCGTGATTATCGGCAGCGTACGACGCGGCCGTTATGCTGAGAAACCCGCCGCATGGATGATGTCGCTTCTTTCTGCTCGCCCGGATGTGCAGGCGGAATTGATCGATTTGAAAGATTGGCCGCTCCCGTTTTTTGACGAAGCACTTTCGCCATCGATGAACAAAGGCGTCTACGAAAACCCGCTCGGTCGGAAATGGGCAGACAAAGTTGCGAGCGCCGATGCGTTCATCATGACAGCGGCCGAATACAATCACGGATACACCGCCGTTTTAAAAAATGCGCTTGATTGGGCGTCGAGCCGCGAGTGGGCGAACAAACCGGTCGCGTTTGTTGGTTATGGCAGCGTGCTCGGCGCGCGATCGGTTGAGCAATTGCGATTGGTTTCAATCGAACTTGGTCTCACGCCCATCCGTTCAGCAATTCATATTCCTGCGGACATCAGAAAAACGACAAGCGAACAGGAAGGTGCGGGCGATCCGAAACTGTTTGCTCCGCTTGATGAGCGTGGCAAAGGGCTCATCGATCAGCTGGTTGCCGTTGCGCGCGCCTTGAAGCCCCTGCGTTCATAAATGGAACCAAATATTTTTCGGGGTGTGGTGCAGCGTGGGCAGGGACGTGGCCGAGCGCTTGGCTATCCAACTGCCAACGTCCCGTTGCAAGATCAAACCATCTCTGGCATTTTTGCTGGGCGCGTGAGTATTGCAAAAGACGAAGCGCCGTATCTTGCAGCCGTATTTGCGGATCCATCGCGCCAGCTCCTCGAAGCATATCTTTTAGATTTTGACGACGACCTCTACGGAACCGAAATATCGGTCACGCTGATAGAAAAAATTCGCGATGCTGAAAAATATACCGACGATACAGCATTGCGCGCCGCGATCGCGGGTGATGTCGCGCTGGTTCGAAAACTGTTGACCCGACAAAAACGCATTATGGTGTTTGGCACCTTCGACATCATTCATGCGGGACACGAAGATTTATTCAGACAGGCGCGGGCACTTGCCGCCAATCCGTATCTCGTCGTCTCGGTTGCACGTGACGACGTCGTTGCGCGAATCAAAGGCGCGCGACCACGCAACGATGAGCACACGCGCCTTGCGGCAGTTGCCGCGCACCCGCTGGTAGATCAGGCAATTCTTGGCGATGCAGAAGGATACGTATCGCACATTGTGGCCGCATCGCCCGATGTACTCGCGCTTGGCTACGATCAGACAGGGGAATTTGTTGAACACCTGAGCGAAGACCTCGCGGCTGCCGAGCTGCATCCCGAAATCGTGCGACTCTCTGCGCATGAACCTGAAACATACAAGACATCAAAAATCGCCGCGCGGGAAGTGTAAGAATCTTTGCCCTCGATCGTATTAGAAAGTGCTTGATGACCCCTCAAGCAAAAAACACGCGCCTTTTAGGCGCATGTTTTTTGTCCAGGTATACTGCACT
>DATMZK010000005.1:0-4229 GCA_035560295.1 Minisyncoccota bacterium
TCAACGTATAAAAAGAATGGCGGACGCACAGTGCGTCCGCCTGAAACCCGGTCATCAGCTCTTGCCTTGGGCCGCGATCGGAACGACCTTACCGTCCTTTTCCGGTTGCGGCAGCTTCACAGCCATCTGCTCCAACTCGCGCTTCAGTTGGGCGACCTGAGCCTCCGACTGCCGAAAGGCCGACGATTGGTTCCGAAAAAGACGGACGTATTCCTCCGTTACGTCCGACCAGACTCGATGAACAACCCACACACTGGCGCTGACCGCGAACAGCGCAAGCACCATGAGCGGGTGATCCCCGGCTGCCCAGGACGTCGCCAGGCTCACGCTAGAACTCACGAGCACGCCCACTGCGTCGATGTAGAAGCAGGTGCGATTGAACCGCTTGCTTTTCGCTGCATCAGCAGTCTCGGGCTCCGCCTCGTCGGTCGCTCCCACGTGAATGTCCCTCACGAGCGGCGTGAGAAGGGCAAGACCGAGAAAGGTCAGGCCGAGCCCGATATACGCAAGATTTACGTACAGCATTGCCAACTCCTTTTCTATGCACCGGTCGCATAGTCCCACAGGGGACCGCGCGTGGCAAGCCATAATGAGCAGACTACTTCGCGACCCTCTCTGCTTCTTCCAGCTTGACGGAGAGAAGCTTCGATACGCCATCCTGCCCCATCGTGACGCCGTAGAGTTCGCCCGCGGCGGCCATGGTGGCGCGGTTGTGGGTGATCACTATCAGCTGCGATTTTTTGCCGAGTTCGCGGATCATGTCGGCATAGCGTTTGGAGTTGGCTTCGTCGAGGGCCGCATCGGTCTCGTCCAAAATGAGAAACGGCGGGGGATTCACCTGGCTCATGGAAAAGATGAGCGCGATCGAGGTGAGCGCGCGTTCGCCGCCCGAGAGCACGTCGAGCCCGCGGATTTTTTTGCGGGGCAACGATACGTCGATCGAAAGTCCGGCATACAATTCTTCTTCCTCTGGAATTTCATCCATCTCATCTGCGTCCTCATCATCGCTATCCTGCCGCTTGGCATGCCGAGGCTGTTCAATCTTCAGCGCCGCGCTTCCCCCACCAAACAGTTTGACGAAAAATTCTTTGAGCGCGGTGTTGATGTGCTGCAGGCCTTCTTTGAAGCGTTCATCTATTGTGCGCTCCAGATCGGCGATGATGCCCTTCAGCGACTGCGCAGAGGCTTCCAAATCGTTCAATTCTTTCGCCAAAAACGCATCGCGATCCTGGGTTTGGTTGAATTCTTTGACGACTGCGTCGCCATTGCCGATGCCGGATTCTTCGATTTTGATTTTCAAACGCTCTATAGAGCGGCGCCGTTTTTCCTGTTCGCTTCGCTCTTCGGCAAGCGCGCCCTGCGGCACGCCCTCTTGTTTCCAATCGCGCACCAGTGGCCCGAGAAGCGCGACGCCTTCCCGCACCTCCTCTTCGAACCGAGTGCGCAGCGATCTTGCTGCCGCATGTGAGGCGGCAATGGCAGAAAGTGCGCTCTGCGCCGCACGGAGATTGCCCTCGAGCTCAACCACATCGCGCTGCGCTGCGTAGCCTGCCTCGCGCGCGGCGGCGATGTCTTTTCGCAATCGCTGAATTTCTTCCGCCAGCTTTTCTTCGTCCTTGCGTTTATTTTCGAGTGCTCGAGAAAGCTGATCCACATGCGCTTTTGCCTCGTGCGAGGTCTCGGGCGCAGCGCCGGTGAGACCTTCGACGAACGATCGGATGCGTTCGCGCACATGCATGACAACCCCGCGCAGCGCCGCGATATCTTCGTGCCGCTCGGCGTCCGCCAGTGTCGCATCAATCTCGCGCGCAAAGCCGCGCACATGCGGCACCGCAACGATCTGCTCCACAGTTACGGTATTTGCCTCGAGCGCTCCTTCGGCGCGGCCGAGATCGCGAGCAAGCTCGGCGCTTTCTCTGCGAAACGCGGCCACTTTGGCCTCCGCCTCATTGAGCCGCACCTGCAAGTCGGTAATGCGCGATTGCTCACCGCCTCCGCTATGTGATTTTGCTTCGGCGAGCTTGGCTTTCAATTGTGTGATTTCTTTTTCGTGTGCGCGCACTTCTTGCGAAAGCCGCGCGTCTTCTGCTGTGATCCATGCATCCTCTCGCGCGAGATATTCGGAGAGCTTCGCAGCCAATTCTTCTTTCATGTCGCGCGCTTTTTCTATTTTCTCCACCTGCGTGCGGAGAAAATTGATATGCGGGGCGAGTTCGCGGCGAAGCGATTTTGTTTTGTCGATATTATTTGCCGTTTCTTCGAGCTTGCGTTCACTCTCCGCTTTTTTGTGTTGATACAGCTTCAATCCGAGCGCGTCTTCTACCATTTCACGACGCTCTTTGGGCGACGCATTCAAAATACGGTCTGCCTCTCCTTGCGAAATAATTTGATACCCGGAGCCGCCGATATTGGCACCGGCAAGGAGTCGGATGACATCCTTCAGTCGTACCTGCGTGCCGTTCAGCAAGTATTCGTTTTGGCCGTCGCGGTACACAACGCGTTCGATGATTACCTCCTTGAAATCGATATCCAGGAGGCGCTTCGCGTTATCAAACACCAATTTCACCGACGCGCGATTCATACGTGGCAGCGCGGGGCTCCCGCCCCAAATCATGTCTTCGCCTTTTTTGCCGCGCATCGATTTCATCGACTGCTCGCCAAGCACGAAGCGAAATCCGTCGGCCACATTGCTTTTGCCCGAACCGTTTGGTCCCACGATTGCGGCGATCGCGGTACCAAAAACAAGTTCGGTCTTTTTGCCGAACGACTTGAACCCCGCAAGCTCAATAGACTTCAAATACACCAGGTAATTGTATCAAAAAGAATGCGCTCCGTGCCGCGAGGGCACGGAGACGCAATGGGCAAGGTGTTGCCCTAATTAGCGGCAAAAGCGGCCTGCACTGAGCCTGGTTCGAAGAAATTCCTCGACGATTTTCTTGACCTCGTCGGTCGTCAGAGTGTCGCTGACAACAACCACGTCGTCTCGTTGCGTCATGCTTACTCTGCAAGGAGCGTCAGAATACCCGCCGCGGCAGATCGACATGACCCCGCTTGTCGTGAGGATCGCGCACGCCTCGCCTTGAGTGGCAGCCGCGCAAAGGCCAAGAACGCTGGCGATCAGCGCCATTTTCATTGTCTGTCTCCTCGGACGGACGTGTCCGGCTGCCACTTTGCCACTACCAACCCTTCGCTGTCAAAGCCCTCTCCGCAGCCGCCTGTTCGGCCTCCTGCTTGGAGCGCCCTTCTCCCTGGGCTATTTTTTCCGATGCGAGGAACGCTCCGACCACAAACTGCTTGTCATGATCCGGTCCAGATTGTGCCACCAACTGGTACGACGGCGTGACGCCCGATTTTTCTTGCGCCAATTCCTGAAAGCGGCTTTTGGCGTCTTGCCACAATTTTTTGGCCACGACTTCTTCTGTTTTATGAAAGAGCTGCGCCTCGATGAATTTTGCAGCGGGGGCATATCCAGCATCGAGGTAGATGGCGCCGATCAACGCTTCGAATGCATTAGCAAGAATAATCGCGCGAGCGCGACCGGTGTCTTTGCTCTCGCCACGAGAAAGGAGCAGGTGATCGTTCATTGCAAGCTGCACGGCCGCATCAGAAATTGAAACGGTATTGACGAGCGCCGCGCGTACGGCGGTCAATTCTCCCTCTGCCTTCTCGGGATATTTTGCAAACAAGTATTCGGTGACGACGAGTTCAAGGACGGCGTCTCCCAAAAATTCGAGGCGCTCGTTGTGCTCGCGCCCCGGTTCGCGGTGTTCATTTAAATACGAGCGGTGGGTGAACGCCTGCTCGAGGAGACGTTTGTTGGTAAAAACGTGTCCTATTTTTTTCTCAAAAGCTGAAAAATCCATTGTCGTTAGCGGCGGCGAGTGCGTTTGTAGTGGCGCGGCGTGCGATCCTCGACTCGCTCGTCTGTTTTTTCTTCTGCCTCTTCGATTTCTTCAGCGTCCTTGCTCTCAGGCCCAACGCCGCCCTTTCGTGCGAGCGCGTTGATCGCAGGGATGATGATTTTGAGCGTGTCGTCGTAAAAGTTGAGGTCGCCGACCGCAGAGAGCGGGAACCACTGCGCGTCGTCGAGTCCGCCCGAGGAGCCGAGGTGCAAATCGGTAAACGGTGATTCGGCGAGAAAGTAGGTGACGCGCTTTCGTTTTTTGCCCCCTTCCACCTTGCTGTCGTTGGCGGTGTATTCGTTGACCCCGAGCTGCTGCACAATCGTG
>DATMZK010000006.1:0-15196 GCA_035560295.1 Minisyncoccota bacterium
CCTTTTTCGTATTGCAGACTTTCACGTGTCTCTCCTCTCGCAGTAACGTCAAAGATGTGCCGGCAGAGAGCTTAGCACAAAACATTCGACTCAAGTACAAAAAAGAAAACCGGTGGCTCGCTCCTCTTGGGAACGAAACCACCGGCATACAAATCACTGTGCGAGTTTGGCTTTCAGAAGCAGCGTCTGCAGACGCAGGAGCGGCTCGATCTCGCCGGTAAACGGTGCGGCCCATTGCATTTCGGGCGGCACTTGCGTGGCATATTCTGGCTCGAGGTCTTTGAGCGCGAGGCCGGTTCCCCCGATATCAAGCATGCCGTAGGCGGCCACGAATATCCCGAACGAGCCCTCCTTTGCGTCCACTCGATAATATTTGAACGCGTTCGCGATATCTTCAGGGGTTATGTCCTCTTCGGCGAAGTCCTCATCGGAGGTCGCCCACGCCATGATGTGCGGCGGAAGCGGTGTTCGTGCGACACGAACGTCTTCAAATCCGACCTCTTCGAAGGCCTGTTTATAACCGCGCATATCCTCGGCGTCTTGCTCGATCGCTTTCTCCGCAAGGAGCTGTTTGAAGCAGTCGCCATGGTAGAAACGGTAGCAAAGCATAGTCGCGCTATCGTTGGGTTGTATCACATGATCCAACTCGACCGGGCGTGAGCTTCTCACTCGACGAAAGCGGAGACGCTTTTTTGTATCCTCCTCCGACGTATCCTCAACCGCAAAGCGGTGTGTTGGATTATCAATCGTAATTGGATCAGCGAACGAACGAAGTGCGTCGGTCGCAAGTGAAAACAAGACACTAACCTCGCGCACTGTCTTACCGACATAGGGCGTAAGATCGATACGCTCAAACACGCCCGTGGCATCGACGTCGTGGCACGTGTCGAGCGCCCACCAGCCGAAACATCGTGCACATACCACGTGCGGAGGCGGAAGCGGAATCGGCGGGCTCATGCCGGCCACGCCTTCTTGGTCGGAGTAATAGTCTTCTGGAAACCGAGGAAACACGTATCGCTTGAAAAATCGATCGTATTCCCGCTTCGTCATCACGGCCGGCATCGCTGCGCGATCTTCGTCGGTGAAGAGTTCGCGATTCAGTTTGCCGCATTGACCGAACTGATCGGTGACATACCGGCCGAGCACGACGAATTCCCTGAGAAGGGGTGCATGCTCACCGCGCGCGAGGTCGTTGCCGCCATGCTCGCGACGAGCTCGCAGCATCTCGTAGAACTCAGTATACGAGCCGAGCTGCGCAGCAATCGCCTTTTTCGTATTGCAGACTTTCACGTGTCTCTCCTCTCGCAGTAACGTCAAAGATGTGCCGGCAGAGAGCTTAGCACAAAACATTCGACTCAAGTACAAAAAAGAATACAATAGTGCCTGTATCAACAGCGGGCTGTCGTATAGTGGTAGTACGCATGGCTGGGGGTCATGTAGCCCGAGTTCAATTCTCGGCAGCCCGATAGAAGCAGTGCACGTGTTTGACAAACCACAGGAATGCGGGCATGTTAGGTTTATGGATGTTTTTGGAAAAGGTCGCGTATTGTTTGCCGTCGCCTCTTCGTATGCCGTCGGATTTCTCGGCTGGCTTTTTATTGATGCCAATTTGGCTGAGTGGTACGCCGGGCTCGCGAAGCCCTTTCTCGCGCCGCCGGCCTCCTTCTTTTTCTTCGCCTGGATCATTCTCTACGGCCTCATCGGCATCGGGCTCGGCGCTGTGTGGGCGCATACGCCGCTGTGGCATTCGTGGCCCGGACTTTTCTATGTATCGCTCGCATTCAATGCGGCCTGGTCGCTCTTCTTTCTTGGCTTGCATGTGATGTTTATCGCGCTCATAGACGCTGTCATCCTCGCCTTCCTGCTTCTCATGCTCATGATTTCGGCCGTGGAGACCGACAAACGCAGTGCGTATTTTTTGATTCCCTATCTCGCGTGGGTGACGTTTGCGCTCTATCTCACCGCTGGTGTGTGGCTGATGAATTAAAGTGGACGCAACACGCCCGCTAGTATATTCTTCTCCCGTAACGGGCCTATAGTAAAGTGGTATTACGCGGCATTCGCATTGCCGAGTCCGGGGTTCGACTCCCCGTAGGTCCATAGCATTAAAATAAAGCGGTCCGCCGGGGCGGCGGACCGAAGATTGGGTTTCACTCAATGTGGAATTCGCGAAAGTTGATATTGCTGAGCGAGTCCCAAAACGGAAGTCTGTCTCCGCTCGGAGAATACAGGAGTCCGTATGGGTTCTGCTCCCGCTGACGGAGCGCGGCTTCCATTCGGGCAACTTTCTCTGCGTCGCCTTCACGCTTGGCCATCGCAATTTTTTCCATAATCCGTTCCGTCTGCTCGGGATTCACTTTGCAACGGAACACGGCGATATCGACTTTCTTGCCAGCGGGCACCTTCGAATTGAGATCATCGAGTTGAGCACGGGCTATGATGCCGCACGCGCCGACGTAAACCTGGTGATAATTCGGACACGAGACGAGCCGCGCCGACTGCGTGAACCTGCTATGTTCCTCGGGAAATACGCCGTGCGGAAACACAAATGTTTCGTACCCCCGGTCGCTGTGAGATTCCGGATAGTCAGTCTTGTTGCGGATCGGCTTTCCGTTGCCCGAATACCAATCGTCGCGCTGCGCGGCAAAGAACCATACGTTTCCAGCCCAAAAATCGCGCAGTCGCCCCATAATGTAGCCGATGTCTGGAAAGGCCGCCGAATCGTTGTCTCCGTCGAACATGAAGACAAGGTGGCCGGTATGCGGAAGACCAAGGATCCACCCATGGAGCTCGGACCTCACTATTCTGTCGGCCGTTTCCCGAGCGATACCGTTATAGGACCCTGCACCGCGCAGGGCAATAATCCGTGAGTCATTGCGAATGAATGGCTCCACGAAAGAATCCCACGCAGTCGCATCCCGATCGAACGTCACGTTGGCCATGGATAGCTCCCGTTGTTGCTATGTTTTCGCTTGAAATATAATAACACATAAATACGGTATGTCTATTCCCACAACCAAAATCTAATACTCATAACGCGCACTCCACGGCAAACTGAAATCGATACCATCGTCAGAACCGAGAGAGGTACTTTTTGATTGATTTGATATTTGTTACGCTATGCCCACATGACAAAGCTCGACGAGATCGCGCTGAATATTGAGCTCGTACTGATTTCAATCATCGAAGCGGTCGCGCTCACTTTTCTTGGCGACAACGCTTCGCATGTATTGCACTCGAGCGAGTGGCCCCTCTTCGTCCCCTACGTCCTCGCCGGGCTTACCATTCTCCTCGTGTTTTGGTCGCAGGCAATTTTGCATGCGGTTTCGTTTATCCGCTGGCCGCTTTCGATGGAGCACATGCTGCTGTATTTCGTTGCAGTCTTTTTGCAGATTCTTGCGTACGGCTCGATCGATAGCGTGCAGATGTGGTTTTTCTGGTGGAGTTTGTTTTCAATACTTGCGCTCCTGATTTACGTCGTTGATCTGCACATCATTCGCCGCGCGCGTAGCAAATTCGAACACCATCAGCATGGCGTCGCCTACATTGCCGATGTCGAGCGTCGTCATGTAAACGAACTGCGATACCTTGTCCCGATCGCGCTTGCGTTCAACATCGGCGCGGCACTCTTTGCCTGGTATCTGCCCACGGCGCTCGAAAATCCGTCGGTGTTTATTGCCCTCGGTTTATTGCAATTTTTGATCTCGCTCGGGGCACTGATTGATTGCGTACGCAATTTTCGCGCCCGCTCAAAGATATTGCCGACTCTGTTTGCCTAGTACCCGCGCTCCTTCTCCATCTCACTCGAATATTTCCCCTGCGCGGCGAGTGAATTCATTTTGCAACGGAATAGAAGCGCTGCCTGCGCTTTTGCGATGTTGTTTTTTGGATCCTGCGCCCACAATTTTAAGACTGGATTTTGGATGGCACGCGAATACGAGAAACTAAGCGGCCACGGCGCGCCGCCCACTTTATTCATCGCGTTGAGATTTTCAGTTGCCTGCTCATCGCCTTGGCCGCCAGAGAGAAAGACTACGCCGCCCAAATTGGCCGGTACGCATTCCTTGAGTGCTTTTAGTGTCCAGTCGGCTACTTCTTGCGGCGTCGATTGCTTCGCCGCTTGTTTACCGGCAATGACCATGCTCGCTTTCAAAATGACGCCTTCGGGCATGACACCCTGATCCGCGAGGCCGACGAAAAGACTCTTCAACATCGCGACAGATACTTCGTAGCAGCGCTCAATGCTGTGATCTCCCTCGATAGACATTTCCGGCTCCACAATCGGCACGATCTCAGCCTCCTGGCAGAGCGCCGCGTACCGCGCGAGAGCGTGCCCATTGGCGTGAATTGCCGCCTCGCTCGGGAGTGACGGCCCGATGTGCATTTCGGCTCGCCATTTTGCAAATCCCGCGCCCAGTGTTTTGTATGCGGCCAATCGCTCACGCAAGCCATCGAGACCTTTGGTTACTTTTTCATCAGGGTGCAGCGCTAGCGGTTCCAATCCCCCATCGACTTTGATACCGGGAATAATGCCGCGTTTGGCGAGTGCCGCCGGCATTGCTTCACCGCTATCTGTTTTTTGGTGAATCGTTTCGTCATGCAAAATAACGCCTGAGACATACTCTTCAATACCTGGCGCGGTCATGAGCAGCTGGCGGTATTGCCGACGATTCTCCTCGGTGCATTCCATTCCCACCGAATCGAATCGTTTTTTTGCTGTTTTATCGCTTTCATCAGCCGCGATGAGTCCTTTGCCGTTTGCCACCATCGCCTTAGCTGTCTTTTTCAAAAACTCTGCGTTCATATATAAAAGATTAGATTAGTGCTAGCCCCATGAGCGTATCATGAACTTTGGTAGATGCACCCCCGGCGGGGTGCTTTTGCCGTCTTTGCAGCGCGACGCCTGCCTGCCGGCAGGCAGGGCGCGAAACGGGGGGATTTTCCAGCCCGCCCGTACCGAACGGTACGTTCGGGCGGGCAGAAAAATCCCGACCCCAAAACATAAGCCGTGGGCGATGCTCATTTCTTGAGATCTGGACCGAGTTTGAGCGCTTCGATCAGCTCATCGTGAATGCCGCCGTTGCTGCATACCTGGCCCTGCATATCCTCATCGAAACGCTCGGGAATGTTGCCATAGATGTCTGAGGCTCGTCCGCCTGCTTCTTCGACAATAATTTTGCCCGGGGTCATGTCGTGCGCAGAGGTGCTGCCAAAAATGCTCGCACTGAATTCGCCAGAGGCGACGAGTGCCGACAAATAGTGAATCGAAAGGCCAGTGATCATCGATACGCCCCGCTGATAGAGCTCGTCCATCACCGGAAACAGATTCTTCAGCGCCCGCGTCTTCCCGAGTCCGATGAGCGTTTTCTTTACGGAAGTGCCGCTTGCGACGCGAATTGGATTACCATTTTGAAACGCCCCCTTCCCTTTTTCTGCCCAATACATGCGCTCTTCAAACGGATCGTTGATGACGCCAAGAATCGGCTGACCGTTTTGAAGGAGTGCGAGTGCAAAGGTCGCAGTGGGCAACCCGTGCGAAAAATTGTGCGTGCCGTCGACCGGATCGCAGATCCAAGTGAATTCGTGCGAACCATCGTGGTCGCTCGCCTCTTCGGCGAGAATCCCGTGATCCGGATATCGCGTTTTTATTTCTTTCAGCACCAAATCGTTGATCGCGAGGTCGGTTTCGGTCACTGGGGAGCGCTCATCTTTCCATTCCTTCTTCATGGCACGCTTAAAGTTGGCGCGCATGATCGCGCCCGCTTGCGCGGCAAGGTCGCGGGCAGTATCGAGGTGAGTCTGCCTGCCGGCGCTTGCCATAGCGATTTACTTTACCGCCACAATCTTATATTTCTGTGAACCCTTCGGCGTGTCGAAGGCAAAGAGGTCGCCTTTCTTTTTTTCCATGAGCGCACTGCCCAGCGGCGAGAGGTGCGAAATTTTGTGCTCCTGCATGTTTGCCTCTGCACTGCCGACAATTTCGTACGTGTGTTCCTCCTTTTCGCCCTGCTTTTGGATGGTCACCACAGAGCCAAGCGACACGGTGTTGCCCTTGGTGTGCTCGATGATGCGTGCGCGACTGATCTGGTCCTCGATGACGCGAATGCGATCTTCGGTTGCGGCCTGTAAATTGCGCGCCTCTTCATATTCGGCGTTTTCCGAAAGGTCGCCCAAACTGCGCGCGTATTCAAGCTGCTCCGCGATTTCTCGGCGGCGCGTGGTTTTCAAATGTTCGAGCTCGGCGGTGAGTTCGTCGAACTTTTCTTTGCTGAGGTAATTGGTTGCGTCGGCCATAGGTTGGTCACGTCTGACGGGAGCATTGTACAGGATGTACAGAAAAAGCAAATGCCCCACCCGCGCCATAGCACAGGTGGGGATAATTCAGGCATGTCCCGGAGGACGGTGGTCGCTCTGTACGACGACCGAACAAAAATCATACTCCCGGCAAAACACATCGAGTGCGTCCATAAACGCTTGGCTCGTGGAAAAATTGACGGCGCCGCGAGCTCCGAAAAATGGCATGGAACAGTCGATACCGATGTAGTTCGCAAGCATCACAAACTTTACTGCGAGTGTTTGTGCGTTGAAGTTTTCAAGCTGGATTTTCAACGCTGCTTTTTCGCGCGCAGTTGTCGGTATCCGGGGAAACGTGAGTACGCTGCGCAGCACGAGGATGCGTTCCGACGGCTCCCACACAGCGTCGATATTCAGCGCTTCCGGTGCCCACGTCGCAAATCTGAAACGCCGGCCGAGCTGGCGCCTGCTGATGGGTTTTGATCGAATGCTGAAGACAGCCCGAGTCGCATCGATTGAAGTAACCGACATGATCTTCGCTACGGCGCGCTGCGAAACTTGAGCTTGGCACTGTTCGAGGAACATACCCACATCGAAGCGAGCTTCACTCATCGCACAATTCCTCTGCTATGTTCTGCGCTCACGGTATCATCACGCGGTACCGTTGTACATCAATTGATGTATTCGGGATGATTCTCGAGCAGCCACTCAAAAAACGGTGCGAGCGCTGGCGCCGCGCCTGCCGTTTCGCTCGCAGGGCCCTGCTCAAGCACGGCCGCATAAGCGTAGTGCGGATTGTCGGCCGGCCAAAAACCGATCGACCATGAGTTGACGTATTGATTGTGCGTGCCGATCTGCGCGGTGCCGGTTTTGGCGGCGATGTCGAGACCAGGAATGTTGAGCTGCGTCACGGTGGCGTCTCTTCGGGTTGAGGTTACGGCGAGTCGCATGCCTTCGCGCACCACCTCGAGATCGGCGTCTGAAATCGGCACGCTTTTGTATGACGGCGTCGAGCTCGCGAGAAGTTGCGGAGTGAATAGCTTGCCACCATTTGCAAGCGCGCTCGCATACACAACTGCTTGAATCGGCGTGATCTGAAAACCGTATTGTCCGATGCCGGTGTGGTAGGTGTCGCCGAGACGCCAGGTTGGATCGTCGGGGAAATTCACTGCCTTCCATTGCGGACTTGGGATCACGCCCGCTTGTTCGCCCGGAAGCGCGATGCCGGTTGTTGAGCCGATGCCAAACATTTGCGCGTATTTGTAGAGCCCGGACACACCAAGACCTTTTTGATCGCCGTAACCACCACCAATGGTGTAGAAATATTCGTCCGAGGAAACAGCAATTGCGGTGCGCATGTCGATCCAACCGTGCACGGTCCAGTCGTGGAACACAGTCGGATGTGTCGGGTCATACGGATTTGGAATCGTGATCGCGCCGATTGAATCGATCTGCTTTTCAGGCGAAATGATGCCCGCGTCGAGCGCGCCTGCAGCGAAAATGGTTTTCATGATCGATCCCGGAGCGTAGAGACCACCGACCGCCCGATCGAGAAGCGGCTTTAGTGAGCTGTTGTTTGCTGCCTCGATTGCAGACGCATCGCCGTCGGTGAAAGCCTGGTTGTCGTACTGCGGGAAGGTCGTGATTGCAAGCAGCTCTCCTGTGCGGACGTCCATGATGATGCCTGCGCCTGCGCGGAATCCTTGTGCATGCGCTTGCGCGACGAGCGCGCTGTAGAGATGCGCTTGCACCTGTGCGTCGATCGTGAGGTGTAGATCTTCCCCATTTTGCGGTGGCGTCGTGATGTTTTGTTGGATCACGTGCTTGTGTGCGTCGGTTTCAATCATCGTCGAGCCGTTCACGCCGCTCAGCTGCGTGTTGTATTGCAACTCGAGCCCTGAGATGCCTGTGTAGGTATCGCGCCACCACACGCCGTTTTGATCTTGCTTGGGATAGCGCAAAAAACCTAAGAGATCAGCAAATCCTGGGTCTGCAATGTATTGTCGAAGCGCGTACGGCACCGAGCTCGAGGCAGCGTCCGGAGACTGCGCCTCATTCCATGCAAGCCGCTCGCCGGTGCGATCGTAAATGACTCCGCGCTGCGCAAAAAGCGGATTGCTTTCAAGCGAGTTGTCGCGCGAAATTTCGGAAAAGGTCGCGCCGCGTGCCACCTGTAGATCAAACGCGCGCCAGCCGAACGCAAGCGCGACAATGGCAAAGACCACGCCAACCCCAAAGATCGAAACGCGAGAAAGCGGCCGCTCAATGCGGCCTTCGAATTGGCTGGATTCATGAACTGGGAGGTTGGAGGAGTCGAGAAAAATTTCTTCAGGCGCGATGTCGTATGAGCTGTGTCGTCGTCTCCTTGAAAACATCGCTGCACTATAGCAAACACGAGCTCAGACAAAAAATTCCTTGCGTACGGGCTCAAAATCCACACCAGTGCGATCGCGCCGAGCGTGAACAAGGGCGGACTACCCGGCGTTGCCCACGCAAAATCGAGGAGCAGACCGATAAAGAGCGCCTCTCCTGCACGCCAAAATATCGAAAGAAATACAACCGCAAACGCGGCAACCCACCACGGCAAAAAAATAGCCGCGATAAACCCAAGGACTGCGACAATCACACGAATGCTAGCGGGTGGTTTCCACATAGACGTATGAAAGGCTGTTCAAATTGCTCGGAATGCGCACCAAAACGCGCTGGTAGGCGTTGTCGCTATTTTGCATTGCGCTACCGACGATACCGACTGGTCGCTGTCCGAGCGACGGGGCTACCGCAACGCCGGAAGTGGCTACGGTGACGCTCGCGGGGATTTGCCCTTCTGCCTCACCGCCTCCCGCGCCTTTTAGCGAAACAGGTACGCCGTCGACGATGACATCGATCGATTGCCCGGGCGCGAATGTTTCGGTGACAAGTGCGTCGTGTGTCGACACATCGCTCACGCGACCAATAACGAAACCGTCAGCGGTCAGCACGAGCGCGCCCTTTGTAACACCGCCTGAGCTCCCGACGCCAATCGTGAATGTTCCGTACGGCGAGGAGGTGAACGATGAGACGACCGGCGCGGCAATGCCCTGCGCGGCAGCGGCAAGATGCACGAGCGAGCGCAACTGTGCGTTCTCGGCTTCGAGCGCGGAAACCTGCACGCCGTCTTGTTGCAATGCGGTGACTTGCGCCTTGAGTGCGGCGTTTTGTGCGGCGAGCGATGCGCGTGTCGAAAAAAGATCGGTGCCGATGTGCCCAAGGGCCGAGCTCACGCCGCCCCATATCGGCTCTACTGCCCGGCGCACGACATGTCGCACCATGCCACCGGAAACAAGATCAAACACAACCAGCAGCACGACGATCGCGGTCGCGATCAGCAATCGGCGCCGAGCGCGCTGGTCATTCTGTCGGTACGAGTTCATCATCGGAACGCAGAAGCGCCTCTTCGTAGGCGTCGATATCGTCGAGCACAATTGCGGTGCCGCGCACCACGGCAGTGAGAGGATCAGGTGCTACCACCACCGAAACGCCGAGCGATGAGGTCAAAAATTCAGGCAGGCCGCGGATAAGCGCGCCGCCGCCCGCCAAGTAGACGCCGCGGCGCATGATGTCGGAAACAATTTCAGGCGGTGTGGTTTCGAGCACTTCTTTGGTTGCTTCGACCAACTCTTCCATCGAGTGTCCGATTGCGTTGCGTACATCTTGATCGACGATCGTCACTTCGCGCGGCAATCCGGTGACCAAGTCGCGTCCGCGCACGATCGCTTCGAGAATTTCGTGCCGCGGCGAGACCGATGCGACCGCAATTTTGATTTCTTCGGCGGATTTTTCTCCTATCAACATTTTAAATTCGTTGCGCATGTGCGCGATGATATCTGCATTAAAACGATCGCCTGCAATCCGAATGTTGCGCGAATTGACGAGGCCACCCAAGGCGACGATACCCACATCGGTTGTGCCGCCGCCGATGTCGATGATCATGCTGCCCGTCGGGGCGTGCACCGGCAATTCGATCCCGATCGCTGCTGCCATCGGCTCTTCGATGATATGCACTTCGCGCGCGCCGCTTTGTCTCGCCGCATCGCGCACGGCACGTACTTCCACCGAGGTAATGCCCGAGGGCACGCCGATCACCACCTTTGGGCCCAGCAATTTGGTGTGTCCTGCCTGCGCTTTGCCTATCAGATACGCGAGCATTTCGCTGGTCACTTCGAAATCCGAAATCACGCCTTCGATCACCGGTTGCACCGCCACAATGTGCGGCGGCGTGCGTCCCATCATGTCCTTTGCCTGCGCGCCCACCGCAACCACGCGGCCAGTTTTGGTGTTCATCGCAACGATAGACGGCTCGTTGATCACGATGCCGCGACCCTTCACGTACACCAAAGTGTTTGCGGTGCCAAGGTCGATGCCAATCTCATTTGAAAAAGCACGAAGCGCGTTACTCACCTTTTTTCGCCACCAATGCAGAAACCGCCTCATACCTATTTTGCGAGGCGCTCCACGACTTGGCTGTCGGGCACGAGTGACGTTGTACCATCCTTGCGCATCACCATTTCAACACCGCCAGCAGAAACTGTTTTTTCGGAAACGACGAGGCGCACCGGAATACCGATCAGCTCCGCATCGGCAAATTTGGCGCCGGCCGACATCTCGCGGTCGTCGTACAACACATCGATGCCGTGTTGGCGAAGCAATTCATACAAACGATCCGCTTCTTTCATCACCTCGGCGTTGCCGCCGGAAACACACACGAGATGCGCGCGAAACGGCGACACTTCTGCCGGCCACACAATGCCTTTTTCGTCGGCCAAAACTTCGACGATGGTGCCCATAAGGCGACTCGTGCCGATGCCGTAACAGCCCATGATCGGCGTTTTCCCCTTGCCGTCTTCGTCTTTGTAGGTGTAGCCAAATGCCTTGGGGTATTTTTGCCCAAGGTCAAACACGTTGCCCACTTCCGCGGCCTTGCCTGCCTTGAGTTCACTCTTGCCGCACTTTGGGCACATTTCCCCGGCTTGCTGCTTCGAAATCTCGACGTTTGCGCAGTGCGTGCACGATTCGCAATACACGATGTCGTCTTCGCCCGCGTCCGTGAGCACCATGAATTCGTAGGAAAGCTTTTCGCTGAAGGCGCCGCCGGAGGCTTCGGTTACCTTCGCAACAAGCCCCACGCGCTCAAACACTTTGAGGTATGCGGCTTTCGCGATTTCATAAAAACGATCGAAATCGGCTTGCGAGGTGTGAAAACTGTACATGTCTTTCATCCCAAATTCCCTGCCGCGCATGATGCCGCTTTTTGCACGCAGTTCGTCGCGATATTTCTGGCCGATCTGGTAGATCGCGATCGGCAGATCTTTGTGCGATGGCGCATATTCTTGCGCAATCGGCGTCACGATCTCTTCTTCGCTTTGGCCGAGCGCATATTCTTTTTCGGTGCGACTTTGAATTTTAAACAGCACATCCACGCCGTCCCAGCCGCCCGTCTGTTTCCAGTTTTCGCTCGGATGCAGTGTCGCCATGCGGATTTCTTGCCCTCCGATCTTGTTCATTTCTTCGCGAATGATGTGTTCGATTTTGCTGAGCACTCGAATGCCGAGCGGCAAAAACGAATACACGCCCGCCATCTCTTTGTGGATGTATCCGGCACGAATCAGGAGTTGTGCGTTTTTGGCGACCTCGTCTTTTGGCGCCTGCTTGCGTGTTTTGGTAAAAAGATGAGATTGGCGCATCGGGCGCATTGTAGCGCATCTGTCGAAGTGCAATAGTTGACTCAGAGATATGGATAAGACATAGTGCCAGCGGCACCTGCAAGCGCTTGGCTTGCAAAACCAGAAGGAGGAATAGGATGGCCTCAGAACTACGGACTCTGCATTGTCGGACCGACGGTGATGTGCAACACCCCTGTGTCGGCCATTGCGGTCAGGTCTGCGCGAATCTTCCGCCGGATCTCGCGAAAGACCTCATGCCCTTGAGCAAAATGGCCTGGGATGAGGCGCAGCGGGAGCTCGACAGAGAAGTGCCGGAGCAGATCCAACTCGGCGCGCGTCTGCGGAACATGCGAGGCAACGGGCGATTCGCGGGAACGGGATTTTCGCGAGCGGGCTCGGCCAACTGATCCGACTGCACTTTGCACGAAAGCGCCATCCTCGAGGTGGCGCTTTTTCTATGCAACCAAATGCGCGATGTCGTGATACGTCACCACCACCATGAGCACGATGATGAGCGTAATGCCCACAGCATTCAAGACATGCACGGCGAGCTTGGAAACGCGTCGACGCAGAATTGCTTCTGCGCCAAGGATAACGAGCCGGCCGCCGTCGAGCGCCGGAATCGGCACGAGATTGATGACCGCAAGATTGATAGAAATGAATCCGGCTAGCCACACCACCTGCACGAATCCCGCTGCTGCCGCTTGCCCGACGACCGACGCGAGCCCGACAGGGCCGACGACATCGCCAAGCGCCGGAGCGCCGTGCAAGGAGGTGACAATGATCGTCCACACAGTTTCGCCGCAACGCGCAACCGCATCAAGCGACGCCCACCAAGCGCCCGAAAGCGATTCCATCCAGGTGAGCTGCGTGCGAGAAACCAGCACCATGCCGATCCCAAGGCCGGGGCGACTCGCCTGCCCCGGAATCACGCCGTTTGCAGGAATCAAATTGGCAGAGAGATTTTCGCCATCGCGCTCGTAATACAGCACGATGGGCTGCCCGCCTTTATCCGAAAGAAAAGTCGAGATTGCAGCCGGGCTCATGATTTGGGGCGAGGCGCCGTGCCGATCCATGATTTCAATCAACGAATCACCCGCGTGTATACGCGCAGCGTCGGCGGGAGAGCCGGGCACGACATCGGAAATCAGCAGTTGCACGCCAGGCCCCGGCGAATCCACCGCGCGTGGAATACCAGCGTGGAACGCGAAGGCAAACAGAGCAAAGCCGACTAACAGATTCATCACAATCCCCGCGGACAGAATAACAATCTGCCGCGTGCGCGACGCGGCGACGAACGATCCGCGTCCGCGCTCTCCCCCGCCCTCATCGCCAAAGAGCCGCACAAATCCGCCAAAGAGCAGCCAATTGAGTGTGTATTCGGTTTGACCAACTTTGCCAAAGAGGAAAGCGCGTGGCGGATAGCCCACGCCGAATTCGTCGACACGCACGCCGGAGAGTTTGGCAGCAATAAAATGCCCCAGCTCGTGGGCGATGATGAGCAACACCAAAATCAGGATGACCAAGAGTGCGGTCATACCTCTATTTTACAGCCTTTCACCAGGCATGAGCGCCTGTGCGCTATTTTTGGAATTTTCGGAACGCGACGGGCGCTAAAGAGCGGCTGCGCGAGCACGCGCAGACCTGGTGAGAAAAATAGCGCACAGGCGCTCATGCCGACATCTCCTTTTCTTTTGCTGCGAGCGCGGATTCGAGCGCATCGGTCGCTGCGTCCATTTTTTTCTGCAGTTCTTCTTTGAGCGTAAATTTGTCGTCTTCGGTCAACTTCCCTTCTCGTTCCAAATCTTGTATTTTTTTCCACGCGTCGTCGCGCGCCACGCGCAGCGTCGCTTTTGCCTCCTCCATTTTTCCTTTGGCGAGCTTGAGCAATTCTTGGCGGCGCTCGCCAGTGAGATCGGGGAAGGTCACGCGAAGGCCCGAGGAATCGCTCGCTGTGCCGAGGCCCAAATTGGCCGAAGAGACGCCGCGCTCGATGTCTTTGATGAGCGAGGCGTCGTAGGGCTGCACACGGAGCGTGCGCGGGTCTTCTACCGAAATGCTCGCCACCTGCTTCAGCGGCATCAAAGAGCCGTAGGCCGAAACTGAAACGCTATCCAGAATCGAAGGCGTCGCGCGGCCGGTGCGCAACCCTGCAAATTCTCGTGTGACCCACTCACGAGCACCGACCACTTTCACATCAAATTGTTTGAAATCAAACGGCATAAGCGCATTATACCAAAAGCGCGAGCTGTTCGAGCAGCGGTTTCACCAGAGCACCACGGTCGCCAATATAGGCGCGAGCGCGAAATACGGCGCGCAAACTTTCTCTTGATTCTTTTTTTGCGACAGCAGGCGCAAGTGCTCGCTCGAGCGCTGCGAGAAAATTCAATATCGCTCCAAGATCGCGCGTGTCGTCGTCTCCTTTTTCGAGCAGCGGCTTCAACAAGTCAAGCCGCTTCGCCGGAGTCGCCTTCAAAAAAGCATCCACCGCAATGTGGGACATCGGATGTCCCACATGCAGTATCGAGATCTGCGCGCGGCTGCGCACGGTGGAAAGGAGCGTCGCGGGCGCCGGGTGCAGAAAAACGAAGAGTGCGTTGCCAGGTGCTTCTTCGAGTGTTTTGAGAAGCGCATTTTGCGCCTCGATCGTGATTGCATCCATTGCAAAAACGAACACGCGGCGTGCCGAAGCAACCGGCCGCATCGCTGCTTTGGTTGCAAGTTCGCGCGCCTCATCGATGCCAAATGTTTTGTACACACGCACCGAGACATCGGGGTTGGCAACGGTTGCGATTCCCTCTTGTTCGAGCATCGAAAGCGCCGCGGGAATCGAATCCGCGTTGCCCGCGATGATGTGCACATTCCCCACCTGCATGCTGCAAGTATAGCAGCGCGTGGTATATACTGCTGCGCATGCGAAAACATTCTCCTTTCCGCAATGCTGCGCTCTCTGTGACGCGCTGGATCGGCTCCCCTTCCTCCCTCGTCATCCACACGATTCTCTTCATTTTGAGCTTCCTTGCGGTCTCCGGTGGATTCATCAACTTCACCGACATGCTCCTCGTGCTCACCACCATCGTCTCGCTCGAGGCGATCTATCTTTCGATTTTCATTCAAATGACGATCAACTTCACCACCGCCTCCCTCGAAGAGGTCGAGCAAGACATCGATGAAATTCAGGAAGACGTCGGGGAAATTCAGGA
>DATMZK010000007.1:0-5730 GCA_035560295.1 Minisyncoccota bacterium
TCTGTGCGAGCGCATCGGCAAGCTGCGATTGGTAGGTGGCTGCATCTTTTTGTACATACGAAACCCCCTGCATGTCGGGATTTGCCTGAAAAACTTCTTGCAACACTGCATCAAACGCAGTTTTGTCGAGCGTCCCCCAAATCACTACCTTGCCAATCGAGGCGCCGCTTCCCCCGCCACCAATCGCAAGCGAAAAAACCAGCACGCCGGCAACCGCAATCGCTCCAAATACGCAAAGGAGAATAATCTGAAATAGAGAATGGTGCTTCATACCAAAAGGGTGGCAGGACGCATGAGGACTCCCCAATGATACCCGCCCGCGTCAAAAGAACGAAGCGCCTCAAATCCTGCTTCGCGTGCGATATCAAGTGCTTTGTCGCGGCTGATCACATCGCGCCGCTGCGGTCCCATGCCGCCAAACGAATCGGCCCAATCGATGAGTGCGAGTCGGCCCGATCGTTTCAGCACACGCCGAGCCTCCCCAAGCGCGCTTCCGGCATGTTCAAGTTGAAAGAGAATATTTGAAAAAAGTGCAAAATCGAGCAGTCCGTCTTTCAGTCGCGTCCCGCCCTCCTGCTCGATGTCGGCATGAATGGTGTGCACATGCGACAAGCCACGGAGCGCGGCTTCGTTTTTGATGCGGCGCAAGAGATCGGGCTGGACGTCGAGCGCATAGACGCGGCCGCTGCCACCAACCGCGCGCGCAAGGGCGAGCGTGTGATGCCCCGAACCTGCGCCAACATCAAGCGCAAGCATGCCCGGTTCAATACCGAGTGTGGAAATTATCGCTGTGGGCTGCGCAAAAGAAGCGCTTTCATGCGCGTGCATCGCACCAGTATATCGTGCAAATTGCTTTATGAGACTTCGGTCTGTGCAAAAACAACGAACGATGCAACTGAGTCCCCTTCGTACAATTTCATAACGCGCACGCCTTGTGTCGCACGGCCCAGCGACGGGATTTCGTCGAGTCCGGTGCGGATCGTTTGGCTCTTTTGCGACATCGCCACCAATTCCCCACCGCCCGAGACCACCGCGGCACCGACGAGCTGTTTTGTTTTTGCCGTGATCGACATTGTCTTGATGCCGCTGCCGCCGCGACCCTGGACTTTGTATTCGTCGAGCGACGTTTTCTTGCCGTAACCAGTCGAAGAGAGCACTAAGAGCTCCGCGTCTTTGGCGCCTTTTCCAACCACGCCGGCGCCAACGATAAAATCACCCTTCCCGAGCTTCAGGCCGCGCACACCGGCCGCCTGGCGACCCATTTCGCGCACATCTTTTTCTTTAAATCGAATCGACTGGCCCTTGCCGCTTGTGAGAAGCACATCGTCGCCAGTGCTCACAAACTGCGCGCAGATCAGCGAGTCGCCGCTGTCTAATCCGATCGCGATCAGTCCTGAGCGGCGCACCTCACGAAATTGCGCTGCGGACGTTTTTTTGACGGTACCGTTGGTTGTCGCCATAAAGAGTGAGAGGCCTTCGGCTGCTTTCTTTTCTTTGGGCATGGCCAAAATCGACGTGATCTTTTCGCCCTGCTCGAGCGAAAGGAAATTCATGATCGACTTGCCTTTGGTGGCGCGCTTCCCTTCTGGCAATTCATACATCTTCAGTTGGTACACCTTGCCGCGATCGGAGAAGAACAAGAGGTCGGAGTGCGCCGATGCGGTCAAAAACTGCACGACCACGTCTTCTTCTTTCGTATCTAAATCGACGACCCCCACACCACCGCGCTTTTGGCGGCGATATTCCGCCGGGTTCGTGCGCTTGATGTAACCGCCTGCGGTGAGAACGAGCATCGACTCTTCGTCGGCGACCAAATCCTCGGCAGAAAGCGTTTTGGCGCCGCGCTTTACAATTTTGGTGCGGCGTTCGTCGCCAAATTTCTCGACGACCTCGCGAATTTCTTTCTTGATGAGTTCGAGCAGTTTCTTTTCGCTCTTCAACAGGCTCGTCAATTCCTCGATCAGTGCCTGCACCTCTTTCAGTTCGTCTTCGATCTTCTTGCGCTCAAGACCGGCGAGTTTTTGGAGACGCATGTCGAGAATCGCGTTGGCCTGCAAGACCGAAAATTTGAATTTGGTGATGAGGCTTTGACGGGCGTCGTCGACATCTTTGCTCTTTTTGATGAGCGCGATGATTTCGTCGATGTGATCGAGTGCTTTTTTGAGCCCGAGGAGAATATGTTCACGGGCTTGCGCGATTTTTAGGTTGAATTGAATGCGCTTGGTCACCACCTCGCGGCGAAACGCGACGAACGACTCAAGGAGCGCCTTCAGTGAGAGCGTTTGCGGCACGCCATCGACAAGCGCAACCACGTTGTAGTGGAAGGTTTCCTCGAGCTGCGTGTGTTTGTACAAATAATTGAGCACCGTTTGGGCGTTGCCGGTGTTTTTCAGCTCGATAACGACGCGGATGTCTTTGGTACTTTCGTCGCGGATGTCGCGGATGCCTTCCAGCTTTTTTTCGTGCACCAAATCGGCCATTTTCTGCAGCAAGTCGGATTTATTCACACGAAATGGAATCGAAGTGATGACGACAGAGAAATTTCCCTTTTTGTCTTCGACGATCTCCGCATCGCCGCGCACCACCACACCGCCGCGGCCGGTCGCATAGGCGTGCGCGATGTCTTGCTGATTGAACGCGATGCAGCCAGTCGGAAAATCGGGACCTTGGACGAATTTGAGGAGATCCTCGACGGTCGCCTGCGGGTTTTCGATGAGGTGAATTGCCGCATCGCACACTTCGCGCAAATTGTGCGGCGGAATGTTGGTCGCCATACCGACCGCAATGCCAAGCGTGCCGTTCAAAAGCAAATTGGGCACCGCTGCCGGGAGCACAGTTGGCTCCTGCTTGGTGTTGTCGTAGTTGGGGGCAAACGCAACGGTCTCTTTTTCGATATCGCCGAGCATTTCACCGGCAAGACGCGACATTTTTGCTTCGGTGTAACGCATCGCTGCGGCGCCGTCGCCGTCGATAGAGCCGAAGTTGCCTTGCCCAACAATCAGCGGGTAGCGCATCGTAAAATCTTGGGCCATTTTCACCATGGCGTCGTACACCGCAACATCGCCGTGCGGGTGATATTTACCCAGCACTTCTCCGACGACCGTTGCCGACTTTCGCGTCTTGGCGCCTGCATGCAGGCCAATGTCGTGCATTGCATACAGAATGCGGCGGTGCACGGGTTTGAGGCCATCGCGCACATCGGGGAGGGCTCGTGCGGTAATAACCGACATCGCGTAATCGAGGTAGCTCTCGCGCATCTCCTGCGAAATAGAACGGCCCACCACATTCACATGCGGTTTTGGCGAAGATGAAGCTGAATTGTCCTTATTTTCCTCGCTTTTCTTGGCTGTCATGAGGTATCAAATATAGCACAAAACACGGCGAAAATCACCCCTTTTATTGTGTGGCTGTGGACGACGCGGGCGCCTCCCCGACAGACGAAGAAGACGGCTGCCACTCAAGCGCGGGCTGCGGGCTGGGGGCGAGCGTCGAGGTCGCGATCACGCTCTCTCCTTGCTGCTGAGGCGCCTGCGTTTGAGACGCCGAACCAGAGTTCAAATTGTGCAAAAAGACGACCGACCACGCAAGAAACAACACCACAACCACTCCAATTGCGATGGATCCGGCGAGCGCCGTGCGCTCATGCTCCGGCCGCTCCCGCAATCGGTCGACTGTGTCTTGTATAACCATGTATGTTATGCAGAAAGCACGATCACGTCGCCTTCTTTGTCGACGATGTCGCGTCGTTTGACCGTCAATTTTTCTACCGGCTTCACACTCTCCTCGCCTGCCTCTTTCAAAAATTGTTTCAGCGTCTTATCGTCGTACAAAATCGGGATGACGATCTTCGCCTCGAGCTTCACCGCAAGCTTCTGTGCTCCCGCCGGATCGAGCGTGCCGTTTCCGCCGATTGGTACGAACAAAATATCGGGCGCGTCCATTTCGAGTACTTCTTTGGGCAATTCCCCGGCGAGCGCACCAAGGTAGAGGATCGAGATGTCGTCGAGTGCGAGGCTATAGACCGTGTTAATGCGCTCCCCTCCGCCATAGTTTGAGGGCGAGCCAAAGCCCGAAGCAGTAATTTCCTTCACTTCGTATTCCCCCGGTCCCGAAATCACGAACGGCTGTTTGTCGCCGCGGCCGGCTTCGTCGGCTCCATTGGTGTCGGCATGATTCAGACTGATGAGGGCGACGTCGGCGCCGAAATTGGTCGGTTTGAAATTTTTTGACTGCTTGGAAACCGGCGAAAACACAACGGTCGTGTCGCCAACCTGCGCTCGTACGCACGCGCCTTCGTGGTAGGTGATGATCATGAGGACAATTGTACCAAACTCCGACGGGAGCGGTAGGGTGATCATTTACAAAGTCCGACGGTAGGCAGCGACGGATGTTTTTTCGACGAGGACTTTGGTCGAGCGAAGCGAGTGTCGCAGGCGGAAAAATATTCGTCGCTGCCGCCCCTAGATCAGCGGTCGGGTGGAATATTGTAGTAATTGATCAAAAACTGCTCGAGATCAAAAAACGCAGGCGCGAGCGTGGCTGAGGCATATTCCTGCCCCACCGGACGCCATGCAAACAGGAAGATAATAAAGCGCGGATTGTCTGCCGGAAAATACCCAAAAAATGAGTGTAAATATTGATCGCCGGGGTAGTAGCCGCCACCAGGCATTGGGATTTGCGCGGTGCCTGTTTTTGCCGCTGCGCTGTAATGCTCCATTTTGTATTTGCCGTTACCGAGCGCCTGATCGTACACAATCTGCAACATGCTGGTGACGGTCGCTGCGGTCGAGGTGGAAAAGACGCGCAAACCAGCGGCCACCGGAAGCGTGCGGGTCACACCGCTTTCATATTGAATGGCCGAGACCACATGCGGAGCGGGTTCCACACCGCCATTTGCAAGCGCTGCAAGCCCGCGAATCATTTGAATCGGCGTTTCAGTGATGCCCTGCCCGAAGGATGCTGTGTCGTAGTTCACCGCAGGCGCGTTGCCATTACCCAAGTTGTCGAGGTCGGCGGGCACTTCTCCCGGTAAATCAATCCCTGATTTTTGTCCGAAGTACGATTTCATATATTTGGTAAAGGTCGGGTAACCCATTTGGGTTGCGACCCAGCTCGCGCCCACGTTCAGCGATTGACTCAAAATTTGCTGCATCGGAATAACGCCACGCGGTTTCAAATCGTAATTGCAGACCTTGAACGTCGATACCGTGATGCAGCCCGTGTCGTTGTAGGTTGTGTTTTTTGTTACCGCGCCGCTGTCGATGCCTGCCGCCATGGTGAGTGGTTTCATAATCGATCCCATTTCGTAGCGGCCGGAGACCTCGCGCAATTGGTAATCGAGCGGATTGTCGACCGCGCCGTAGTTGTTGGGATCGTATGATGGTTCGCCGCCGATTGCATAAATCGCGCCGGTTTTCGGATCCATAATAATGCCGCCATCAAACTGAGCCGAATAATCGTGCATCACACCTTGCAATTCTTTTTCAAGCTGTGCTTGCACCGACGGTTCGATCGAGGTGATCACGGAACCATGCTCCTGCGTCGGATCCGTATCGGCAATTTGTTGCACGTTGGTAAAAATTTCTGCAAATGGATTCACGTAGAGCCCCGCGCTCGGGCTCATCAGTGTGTCGTTGTACCAGCGCTCAAGGCCATATTCGCCAACGCGCACTGTTGAGGTGCCCTCAAACCCAACAAACCCAAGCATTTGCGACGCAATCGATCCTCCTG
>DATMZK010000008.1:0-4323 GCA_035560295.1 Minisyncoccota bacterium
ACGGTGCGCGTGATGGGCATCGACACGCCAGAAACGGTCGATCCAAGAAAGCCCGTGGAGTGTTTCGGGCCGCAGGCATCGGCCGAGGGCAAGCACTTGCTCACGGGGCAAGATGTGCGGCTGGTCGCCGACCCGACTGGCGACGAATACGACATGTACGGTCGCATGCTCGCCTATGTGTATCTCCCTGGTGGCACTTTTTATAACGAATTCATGATCCGCAACGGCTTCGCACACGAATACACCTTCAAAAAAGCGTACGAATTCCAAAAAGAATTCCGCGCTGCGCAAGCGGCAGCAAAACAGCAGCAGCTCGGCTTTTGGTCTCCTGCCACGTGCAACGGCAATACCGGCGTTGGCTCATCCCCAACTCCCCTTCAGTAGAGGAATGGTAGCGACGTTGACAGGGTATACTTCCTCCATGTCAATCCGGACGGGGCTCGTTATTCCGGCACTCGCCTTCTTCGCAGCGCTTTTTCTGACGACCGCTGCATCCGCCGCTCCGGTCTCAGGTTTCGCTCCCAGCATTGTGTCCCCCGTGGGCACCGCGCCAACGCAGATGCTTGCCAATTCGCCCTGCATCGGTGGTGGACACCTCGCTACCTCCGCAGATATCGCAGGCGGTGTTCCGGCGGGCACCTACGTGTGCAGCAGCGACGCTCAGCTGATTAGCGATCCGGGAGTTGCCAAGCAAGATTTGGCGAATAACTTTCTGACTGGGTCTGCCAAGTCGCGCGGCAGTGCGAGCACCGACACGATGGTCCCGGTATTTGCATGCCGACTCGACAATTTTTTGAAAGCTGCAAAGGCGAGCGGTCTTTCCATATTGATATATTCGGGTGTCCGCTCCGCTGACACGCAAGCAAGTTTGGCAACACAAGCAGCGCAAGCGGGCCACCCAAACACTGCCTGTGGTAATGGGAGCGCAGGTCTCGAAAGCTGCCCACACGTGCAGGGCCGAGCAGCCGATCTCACATTCAACGGCACACAAGGAATCACTCAGGCACAATGCCAACAAAATAGCGCATGCATGTGGGCGCACGAAAATGCCGCCAAGTTTCAGTTGGTATTTCCACTCACTGGTAACCCGCTTGAGCCGTGGCACATCGAACCGGTTGAGCGCGCCAACGTAAATAAAGACGCCGATTGCAACGGTGGCACCGTACCATCCACTGCGCCCGCGTCTCCTTTTTCCAATCCTGGGGGAATGCCAGACATCGCGCACCCTACTATCGGCTCGCAAGCTCCAGCGGGCGGCCAGCCAGGATCAGGATATGGCGACGGCAATTTTGGCGGTGGTGGCCCAACCAGCGGTGGCGGCTACCCCAACGGATACCAGCAGCCGTGCATCCCCGAACAAGGCCTCTTTGGCTTCGGCTCAAGCAACAACTGCACCTCAGCAAACGGCGGCAACAACAACATGATGAATCAGATGATGCAAATGATGATGATGCAGAGTCTACTCAGCAGTCTCAAACCATCCACCTCCTCACAACAGCCCACCTCAGGCACGCAATCGAGTGCTTCCGCGCCCTTGCCGCCGATTCCGATGCAAACAGGCACGACGCTTCCACCCGTGACGCCAACGCCTGGCAACACCTCGCCCACGAATCTTCTCGTGTCGTCGCTCCAGCCACCTGCGAGCAACGCGACTACTTCCACCTCGACCCCCCCGACCGTTGCGACCACGACCGCAAGCAGCATGGGACAAATCAGCTCCTCAACTGTGCCCAACGCCACGACACCGTGCACCAATGCGTCGAGCACGCCATGCACCACAACTGCCTCGTCCACCACCACTGCAACCGGCACCACCCCCGTGGTGCCAACCACCGTCACCACAACCGGCACGATTGTGCTGAATCCATGGCAAATTGTTCTCAATGACATCTACTTCGCCCTGCGCGGCTTTTTTGCAGGGATCGGGCATTCGATCCAATAGCAGCTCGCTTCGAGCCTGATTCTGTGCTATAGTCTCGCGACCAATGGGTTTTACGAAGTACACAACACAAGCCGAAAAAGAGGCGGTACGCATGAACGAAGCGATCCGCGTCCGCGAAGTGCGCGTGATCGGAGCAAACGGGGAAAACCTCGGCGTTCTGCCCACGTCTGAGGCGCTCGCCAAGGCGCGCGAGGCAGGCCTTGATCTCATCGAGGTCTCCGCGCAAGCCAATCCGCCCGTATGCCGCATCACCGACTACGGCAAGTTCAAATACGAACAACGCAAAAAGGAAAAGGAGGTCAAACTCCGCTCCGTGGGGCCGCAGGAAACCAAAGAGGCACAGGTGAAAATCGGCACCTCGGAAAACGACATGCAGATCAAGGCAAAAAAGATCGCCGAATGGCTGCAGGAGGGCAACCGCGTCAAAATCGACCTTTTTTTGTGGGGCCGCTACAAATACATGGAGTTCAACTTTCTGAAGGAGCGCTTGGAGCGTTTCCTTGCAATCATCCAGGAATCGTATAAAATCGCGGACGAGATCAAGAAGAGCCCCAAAGGCCTCTCGGTCGTCATCGAGGCCACCGGAGGGGTAAAAAAGGGCTCTGCAAAGCCATCCAAGCCGGCGGCTTCTCCACAACCTGAAACTGTATGAAAGGCAACAAATCATATTCGAAGCGCGTCCGCGTCACCAAACGCGGCAAGCTTGTTTCGCGCGCTCCTGGTCAAAACCACTTCAACGCCAAAAACAGTGGTGGCAAGCGCATGCGTCACCGCCGCGCGGGCGCCTTTCATGCCACCCTTTCCAATACCGATCGCAGCCGCTTTTTCCCCGGCTCATAGTTCGACTTTGCTCACTACAAGTAATTAATTTTCTATGGCACGAGTCAAAAAAGGAACCAATGCATTGAAGCGCCGAAAGAACATTCTTTCGCAAGTGAAAGGCTACCGCTTTGGTCGCTCGACCAAAAAGCGAATGGCAAAGGATGCGATCGCCCACGCCGGTGTGCACGCATTCCGCGGTCGCAAAGAAAAGAAGCGTCTCGCCCGCCAAGTGTTCACGTTGCGCATCAACGCCGCTGCTCGTGAAAACGGTTTTTCATATTCAAAACTCATCGACGCCCTCAAAAAGAGCGGTTCGCAACTCGACCGCAAGGCGCTCGCCATCCTCGCAAAAGACCACCCAGAAGCGTTCGCTCGCCTCGCCAAACAGCTTCAAAAATAACCCCCTCCTCGTGCTAGAGTGAGGGCATGGAAAGTACGGCGCTCTATGCGCTGTTTGTCGTATTAGAGCTCTGTGAACTCGCGCTCTTTGTATTTTTTGCGGCGACCATCGTGATGATGGCGCTCTCGATGTACCTCGATGTGCCCTTCGTCCCGACCCGTCGCGCCTTTTTCCCCGCGGTGGCCGACGCGCTCACGATTGGACCGCGTGATCACGTCTTTGAGCTCGGCAGCGGCAGTGGACACCTGCTGATATACCTCGGGCGCCGCACGCCGTCGGCGCGTTTCGTCGGCATCGAACGCAATCCGCTTCTCTTTCTCTACTCTCAGGTATACAAAAAAATCTGTGGCAGTCCTTCAAACGTGACGTTTCAGCGCGGAAATCTCTTTTTGGCCGATCTTTCAACCGCAACAAAAATCTACGGCTATCTATTACCTTCGGTCATGGATACGCTGTTGCCAAAATTGGAAAAAGAATTGACGCACGCGCGGTTTGCCTCGCGTGCGTTTCAATTTGCACAAAAACATCCGGCGCGCGTGATCGAATTAACCAAAAAACCAGGCGGCCACGGCGAGCACCTCATCTACGTGTACGAATTTTAAGTTCGTTCGATAAAAATATTTAAAAGAAGAAGACCCGCCCTTGTTGCCAAGGGCGGGTCGTATGTACTACGAAAGAAAGATCTGATTACCCGCGGCTATCGGCGCGGCCTTGGGTCGGAGCGGAGGGCTTAAACATCTGCCACTTCGAATCCTTGGTCGGATCGATCACCTGCCACTTCGGGTGGGTGCCGTTGGTGTCGCGGATGTCGTCGAGATGATCCGCGGCGCATTGACGGAGACTGAGCAGCTGTTCGACCCGCTTGGCCGAAGCGTAATTGCGGGTCACGAGTAATGACATCGTCGACACGGTCGAGATGCCATCCTGGGCCAGGTTGCGGTAGCTGAGCGTCGCCCGGTCGTAGGCGGCGTCCATCTGCTTTGCGAACCGATCGGGGATCTCCAGCAGCTTGTAGTCGCGCGAGAGTTCCGAGATCCAGGCGAGCGGTTGCCCGCCGACAGCGAGAATCGCATCGATCTGGTCACTGGCAAGAGCTGCGAAGGCCGTTTTTTGGTCTTCGGACTCGACCGGCTGCCAGCCGACGAGCAGCATGGAGTTG
>DATMZK010000009.1:0-11581 GCA_035560295.1 Minisyncoccota bacterium
CGATGGAGCGCGCGATCGGCGAAACCAATCGTCGCCGCGAAATCCAACTCGCCTACAACAAAAAACACAACATCACCGCAACAACGATCAAAAAGCGCATCAAAGACATTACGGGCGACATTCAGCGTTCGAGAAATCGTGCTATTAGTGAACTTGCGGAGATGGACACGAAGGCTTACGCAGGAGACAAAAAGAAATTGCTGAAGGAAAAGCGCAGACAAATGCACGAAGCGGCAGATCGTCTCGATTTTGAAACCGCGGCGCTCCTGCGAGACGAGATCCGAACAATCGAATCAAGCTAATATGCAAGAAATCAAAGAAAACATCCCGCTTGCGCCGCTGACCACGTTCCAAATCGGCGGCGCTGCAAAGTATTTTGTAGAGGCGCGAACCAACGAGGACATCCAAGAGGCGGTCGAATATGCGCAAAAGCGCGACATTCGTTTCGTGATTCTTTCGGGTGGCAGCAACGTGCTCATTCCTGACGAAGGCCTCAACGCGCTCGTCATCCACATCGTTTCAGATGCGCATGCATTCAGCGACAACGTGTTGCATGCAGAAGCGGGGTGCAATCTTTTGGAGCTCATCAAAGAGGCAAGCGAGAAAGACTTGGGCGGATGGGAAAAATTGGCAGGTATTCCGGGATCAATTGGCGGCGCGGTGCGGGGAAACGCCGGGGCGTTTGGTAGTGAAATCAAAGACTTCGTCACTTCCGTGCAGGCGTTTAATGTCGATACCAAGCAATCTCGGGGATTTGTGCAGCCGTACATGAATTTTGCCTATCGCGATAGTTTTTTTAAACATCATCCGGAATGGGTCATCACCTCGGTGACACTAGAATTGCAACAAAGCCCATACGAAAAAAGTGCGGCGCTTATTGCGGAGACAATCGCCGAGCGCGAGAAGCGACATCTACAAAACGTGCGCGCAGCTGGGAGCTTTTTCATGAATCCGGTCGCGTCGGCAGAGATTGTTGCGCTGTTTGAGCGAGAAAAGAATGTGCAATCACGCGAAAGCCGGGTACCGGCAGGATGGCTCATAGAAAAAGTTGGAATGAAGGGCGCGTGCGTCGGCGGTGCGTGCGCAAGCGAGCAACATCCGAACTACCTAGTCAACGTGAACAGCGCAACGGCGACAGATGTCTTGGCGCTCGCAGCGAATATCAAAAAAGCCGTAAGTGACGCATACGGTATTCGTCTTCAGGAAGAGGCAGCACTTTTCCCCAGTTTGACGGAGTAGCACGTTTCCCTCACGATGTACTGAGTGCAGCACATTTCCCGGCAACAATTTCACGGAGCGAGAGAGTATGAGTACGCATCGAGTTCTAACTACGCCCGGCGGAGTTCGTATTGAATTGCACGGGCGCGACGTGCAGCGGTATGAGCGACCAGGTCATCGCGGCGAGCGCGTCGTCGAGCTCAACGCAAGAGGGGAACCGCTCCACTCCGAGCGCGAAGACGACCGACAACGTCAAACTGATTAGATCTGTATTTGTTTTGGCCCGCCAACGCTGTTGGCGGGCCTCTTTCTTGTGTTGTATACTCCCCGTGCCCAACCCCTAGCGCAAAGCGGGGGCGGTTTTTGCGTCACCGCCTTCGCTCAAACTTCGGCGTGTCAAGTATGGAAGACAATTCAAAAAATTTCAACGAGGGGAAAATAATCATCAAAGGTGCGCGCACGCACAACCTCAAGAATGTGAGCGTGGAAATTCCGCGCGGCAAGATGGTGGTGTTCACCGGTCTATCGGGAAGCGGCAAATCGTCGCTCGCGTTCGATACAATCTTCGCAGAAGGACAGCGTAAGTACGTGGAGTCGCTTTCTGCCTACGCGCGACAATTCTTGCGACAGATGCAAAAGCCGGATGTCGATGAAATTTCCGGGCTTTCACCCGCAATTTCCATCGATCAAAAATCACGCTCGAACAATCCGCGTTCCACGGTAGCCACGATCACGGAAATTTACGATTATCTCAGAGTTCTGTATGCCCGCATCGGGCATGCGCATTGTCCACAATGCGGCAGGGAAGTACGCAAGCTCTCCAACGAAGAGATTCTCGGTTCGGTGCTTGAAATGGTCGACGTAGCGAGCAAAAAAGGAAATGCTGCGGATAAGAAGCTCACGTCGGCAGTCTCGAAAACAAAGATTCGCATCGCGAGTCCAGTTGTGGTTGGGCGCAAGGGCGAATACTTTCAACTGCTGTATGATTTGCTCGGCAAAGGGTTTGAACGCGTGATCATCGATGGGGAGGAAAAGTCCCTCCGTGATCGCATCGAACTCAAGAAGAATTTCAAGCATGATATTTCGGTCATTGTCGATGAACTCTTTGTATCAGAATTCCGTGACGATCAGAAGGCCGCGCGCGAACGCGCCAGCGAAGCGATCGAGCGAGCACTGCATGAGAGCGACGGCCTGGTTTCGATCGGGGACGGAGTCGGCCCTGATCACGTTGTCTCCGCAAAGTTCATGTGCGCCTACGACGGGTTCTCGTTTCCTGAGATCGAGCCGCGCCTTTTTTCGTTCAACTCCCCCTACGGCGCGTGCCCTGAATGCAAAGGGCTTGGCAGCAAGTATTTTTTTGGAGACGAGCCCTGCGACGTGTGCAACGGCGCGCGTTTGCGTCCCGAATCGCTCAATGTGTTCCTCGGCAAGGTGGAGCAACCAGCAGAGCATGATGGCCCGGCGAAGGGTACCAACATCGTCAACCTGGCCTCATTTTCAATCGACGATGCGATGAAATTTTTTGCAAGCATAAAGCTTAGCAAAAAGGAGCAAGACATTTCGCGCGTCGTAATTAAAGAAATCACGAGTCGTCTACAATTCATGCTCAATGTGGGCATCGAATATCTCACGCTCGACCGCAAGGCAAATACACTCTCCGGCGGCGAAGCGCAGCGTATTCGTCTTGCCTCGCAGCTTGGTAGCGGCCTTGTTGGAGCGCTCTACGTGCTCGATGAGCCAACGATTGGTCTGCATCAACGCGACAACGACAAGCTGATCGAGACGCTGAAACGCCTGCGTAATCTCGGCAACACCGTATTGGTGGTTGAGCACGACGAGGACACGATCTTTGCTTCAGATTATCTCGTCGACATAGGCCCCGGCGCCGGCGTACACGGGGGAGAAATTGTTGCGTCGGGTTGGCTCGAGGATCTTCTCACCGCAAAAACCAACAAAAGCGGCTCGCGAACGCTTTCGTATTTGCGAGACGAAGCCCGCATTGAACTTCCCGCAAAACGCCGCACGGCAGATCGAGGCAAACTCAAAATCCGTGGCGCGAACAAGTTCAATATCAAAAACGTGAATGTCGATGTACCGCTGCAAAAACTCGTGTGTATCACGGGCGTCTCCGGATCGGGCAAATCCACGTTTCTCTACGAAATGCTGCATCGCAACTTGCTTGCGCGCTTCGACAAACGCTTTCGTAGCGCAAAAATATATAATCTGAAAGAATTTTCGGGAACCGAATACCTGAGCCGCTCCATTCTCATCGATCAATCACCGATTGGCCGCACCCCACGCAGCAACCCGGCAACTTACACCGGCGCATGGACACACATTCGCGATCTCTTTGCCATGAGTTCTGAATCGCAGGCGCGCGGCTGGGGGCCGGGACGCTTTTCGTTCAACGTGAAGGGTGGGCGATGCGAGGCATGTCAGGGTAATGGCCTCATTGCGGTAGAAATGCACTTTCTGCCAACAGTGTATGTGACGTGCGACGTCTGCAACGGGAAACGCTTTATGAAAGAAACGCTGGAAGTGAAGTACAAAAAGAAGAGTATTCACGATGTGTTGTCGATGACTGTCGAGCAGGCGAACGCCTTTTTCGAAGACATCCCGGCCATCTCAGACCGTTTGCAGACGCTCATCGACGTGGGACTCAGCTACTTGGAACTCGGCCAAAGTGCAACAACGCTCTCCGGCGGGGAAGCGCAGCGAGTGAAAATCGCCTCAGAACTCTACCGCCCCATGATGACGAAGACCATGTATCTGCTCGACGAACCCACGGTCGGTCTCCATTACGACGATGTACAAAAATTAATTGATATTTTGCAAAAACTTGTAGATCGAGGCAATTCCGTGGTGGTGATTGAACACAATCTAGACGTTCTCAAATGTGCGGATTACATTATCGACATGGGCCCAGAAGGGGGCTCGGGCGGCGGTCACATTGTGGCAAAAGGTACGCCTGAAGAGGTTTCCAAAACGGAAGGCTCGCACACCGGCTACTACCTCAAACGGGTGCTGAAAAGGAAAAAGAATGAATAAAACTTCATGAAAACTTCAAGTAGTTCCAGTGATACTCCGGGGGCTGCTATGCCTGCAATCATGAAGCAAAATGGAAACGCCGAAATTGCGGCCTGGTTCGGCATCGTAATTTTCTACATCATCGGCGTGCTTGTCTCGTCGGTTAGTTACACGCTCCCTGCGATTTTTCCTGTTGGCGCGGCAGTTGTCTTCACTGGGCTGGTCATTTGGGGTACGCGTTTTTGGTCGGCGGTATTCGTTGGCGCCCTGATCGCAGGGCTGATTCAAGGACAAACACCTTTTATCATCGTGTTGGTCGCCGTTGCCAATACTTTGCAGGCCTACGCTGGAGCTCGCATATTGCGAGCGTTCCAATTTGATCCGCTTCTGCGACGCACGCGCGACGTGTTCTCGATCACGTTGGTTGCGATCGTCGCGAGTATGATCGTGCCCACTATCGTGTGGCTCGCGTTCCATTATTTACCGCAAATGGTTGGTCATCCGCTCCCTGTTTCTTGGCCCGATTTTTGGATCGGCCATTTGTGGGCGCTCCTAATTGCCGCACCGTTTTTTATTCGGTGGATTGCCAAACCCTTTTTCATACGAACAAGACGCGAAATTTTGGAAACGATAGCAGCGTTCGCGATGCTGATAGGCATCGATTACCTCCTTTCGTGGACGACACATACGGCAGTCGGCGGCATTTCGTTGGTTTACCTCCTCCTCGTACCGCTATTTTGGATCGCTATGCGTTTGGGAGCGCGTTTTCTTATGCTCGCGATGGCGCTCACCAACACCATCATGCTCCTTGGCGTTACCTATGGCCCGTATGCGCAGGCCGCACTGGTGCCACTTGGGGAGCGGCTGTATCAGATGGAAGTGTTTCTTATCGTTATCGCGCTCATCCACTACGTGGTGATGGGCATCGACGAAGAGCGGCGCCAAGCCGTACTCGCCCTCCGTGAACAGATCAAGCTGATGGAGACCGTTCTCGAGAGAATAAGGTCTGAAGATCAGGCAAAATCTGAGTTTCTTGCAATCCTCGCTCATGAACTGCGCAATCCCTTGGCTCCAATTCTCAGTGGTGTGGAGCTTCTCAATTTGCGCACGGATATGCCGGCCGAAGCGATGCAGACCGTTGAAATGATCAACGAACGGGTCGGTATGATGCGTCGGCTCCTCGACGATTTGCTCGATATCTCTCGCATTTCGCGCAAAAAAATGGATTTAAAAATCGCTCCGATCGATCTCAAGGCCGTACTACAGCACTCCATCAAAGCCGTCAATGAATTCAGCATCGACAATTCGCATCGATACACGATCCGCTTACCCGAGGAGCACGTGCAGATTGATGCCGATGAGATTCGCATCGCGCAGATTTTCGGCAACCTGCTCAAAAATGCTGTTAAGTACACAGATCCTGGCGGGGAAGTAACAATCTCGATGACACTCGAGCCCTCTTCGGCTCGAATCAGCGTGCGGGACACTGGCGTTGGAATTCCGAGGGATATGCTTGAGAAAATATTCGATCCATTTCAACAAATTGATACGCAGCGTGCGCACCGTGGTGGCAGCGGACTTGGCATCGGACTTTGGCTCACCAAAATGCTTGTAGAAATGCACAGCGGCACGGTACGTGCGATCAGTGAGGGAGCAGGAAAGGGAAGTGAATTCATCTTGATGTTGCCACTTTCAAACAAGCAGCGGATCATTGAGGAGACGCCTCCCGTGGCGCCGCAGAAACAAGCGAAAGCAACGCAGCCGCGTAAGATTTTGCTGGTCGACGACAATATTCATGCGGCACTCGGCATGAAAAAATTACTTGAATACGCTGGCCATCAGTGTGATCTTGCGTATTCGGGCATCGAAGCAGTGCAACTATGCGAAGCTTTGCAGCCGGAGGTCGTGCTTCTCGATATCGGACTTCCAGATATGGACGGCTACGAGGTGGCGCGCATTTTGCGCGCTGCACAAAAATACAGCGGGCAATTGGTGGCGCTCACGGGTTACGGGCTCGCAGAAGATCGTGAGAAGGCTTACAAGGCGGGATTTGATAAACACTTGACCAAGCCGGTTTCGGTCAAAGATATCCAGGAGATTTTGGAAAATGGACTCTAGCGATACTCCTGCCAACTCTTTGCTTGGGGCGGATGCTCTTCCATTTCGGACAATGCATTTACGAACGCCTCCGCGAGCTGTCGATTGGTAATAAGCGGAATGCGCAGATCAATCGCTTTGCGACGGATGATGAAGCCATCGGTATTTTCACGCTCGAATGCCTTGGTTGGAATGTTGATGATGAGCTGCAGGTCGCCGTCGGTAAGCAGTGATGCAACACTCGGCTCTGCTTTTTTGCTTATTTTATATACCTTGTCGCACGGCACGGCGTTTTCTTTAAGAAAATCGGCGGTGTGTTCAGTTGCGACAATTTTGAAGCCGAGTTCATGCAACAGCTGTATTGAGGGCAACATTTTTATTTTATTTTCGTCTTTGCCCAGTGACACGAGCACTTTGCCACCGGGCTTTGGAAGACGAAAATCGGCCGCCAGCATCGATTTTAGAAGAGCTTCGTGGTACGAATCGCCAAAACACGCGACTTCGCCAGTTGAAGCCATTTCTACGGACCGCACCGGATCGGCTCCCTTGATACGGCTATATGAAAATTGCGGCGACTTAACAGCGACGCAGTCGAGTTCGACCGTTCGATACTCTCCCGCGACGTTTTCCCCGAGCATGGCACGCGTCGCGATGTCGATAAAGTTGTAGCCCGTGACTTTTGAGACGAATGGGAAACTGCGTGAAGCGCGCACGTTGCACTCGATCACCTGCAAGCGATTATCTTTAGCGATGAATTGGATGTTAAAGGGCCCCGTAATCTTGAGCGCTTTTACGATCATCTTGGTAATCATCTTCGCGCGGCGCATGGTCTCTAAATACGTGCGCTGGGGCGGGAGCACAACCGTTGCGTCGCCTGAGTGCGTGCCGGCATTTTCCACGTGCTCTGAAATGGCGTAGATGATTAAGTTGCCGTGTTGCGCGACGCCGTCGATCTCAATTTCGCGCGCATTCTCAATGAATTTGGAGATGACGACAGGGTGCAGCGGGGAGACGTCGGCTGCCCGTTGCAGAAAACGCACGAGTGTATTTTCGTCGTAGGCGACGCGCATCGCTGCGCCAGAGAGCACATACGATGGCCGCACGAGCACCGGATAGCCGAGTTCGGCGGCTCGCTTTGCTGCCTCTTCGGGCGAGACAACCTCAGTCCAGCCGGGCTGATCCACACCCATGCGATCAAGCATTTTGGAGAAGGTGTGTCTGTCTTCGGCCTTATCAATGTCTTCGGGCGACGTACCAAGCACCTTTACTTTGTGCGCGTGGAGTTTGAGCGCGAGATTATTTGGAATTTGTCCGCCGGTTGATACCACGACGCCTTTCGGGCGTTCGAACTCAATGATATCGAGGACGCGCTCGAGCGAGAGTTCGTCGAAATAGAGTCGGTCGGACATATCGTAGTCAGTCGAAACGGTTTCTGGATTGGAGTTGATCATGATCGTCGCGAATTTCTTTTTGCGTAGTGTTTTGAGCGCCTGCACGCACGACCAATCGAATTCGACCGATGAGCCAATCGCGTAGGGGCCAGAGCCCAGCACCGCGATTTGTTTCTTGGCTCCCCCGACCTTTGCGTCGGGGCCGGGGCGAACGTCATGCTCGGAGCCATGGTACGTGAGATAGAGGTAATTGGTCTCGGCAGGGAATTCACCGGCGAGCGTATCGATCTGCTTGATGCTCGGCACCACCCCCATCTTTTTGCGTTTGGCGCGAATGGTTTTCTCGTCTGAGCGAGTTATCGCGGCTATTTGCACATCAGAAAAGCCCATACGTTTCGCGTGCCGCATCATGTCTTCGTTCAAGGGTGCTTTGAGCGCACGCTCGGTTTCGATGATGTTTTTCATCTTTTCGAGAAACCACGGATCGATGCCGGAGAGTTTGTTGATTTTTTCAACCGAGACATTGGCACGAAGTGCCTCGGCAAGCGCGAAAATGCGTTGCGTCGTCGCTTCTTTAATTTCCCCCAAGTAATCGGGCACTTTACAATTGCCACTCGACTGCGCGGTGAAGCCGTCTGCTCCGATATTCAGCATTCGAATGGCCTTTTGCAGGACTTCTTCAAACGAGCGTCCGATTGCCATCACCTCGCCAACTGATTTCATCTCGCTGCCGATCGTTTTGGCGGAGCGATCGAATTTATTGAGATCCCAGCGCGGCATTTTGAGCACCAAATAATCCAACGCGGGTTCAAAACAAGCGGTTGTCTTTTTGGTGATTGAGTTTTTGAGCTGCGGCAATGTATATCCGAGGGCGAGTTTGGCAGCGACGGCGGCAAGCGGATAGCCCGTTGCTTTTGAGGCGAGTGCCGAAGAGCGTGAAAGCCGGGCGTTTACTTCGATGACGCGATAATCGCTCGTTTTTGGATCGAGTGCGTACTGAATATTGCATTCGCCGATGATCCCAAGATGGCGGATCGTCTTGATCGCAATTTCTCGGAGACCATGATACTCGGCGTTGGAAAGTGTTTGTGATGGCGCCACGACGATACTCTCGCCTGTGTGAATACCCATCGGATCGATGTTTTCCATATTGCAGACGGTGATGCAGTTGTCTGCGACGTCGCGCACCACTTCGTATTCCACTTCCTTCCACCCGGCAAGATATTCCTCGATAAGCAGTTGCGAGACTGAATTGAAGACGCCCGAAATTTTTAATTTCAATTCCTCTCTGTTTCGCGCGAGCCCTGAGCCTTCGCCACCCAGCGCAAATCCCGCGCGCACCATGACGGGGTAGCCGATCTTTTCTGCAGCCTCGAGAGCGCCTGCTTCGGTCGATGTTGCGACACTTCGCGCCGTTTTGACACTTATTTCTTGTAGACGTTGCACAAACAGCTCACGATCCTCGGTATCGCGAATGACGGAGACAGGCGTGCCAAGCACTGCAACCTTATATTTTTTGAGCACACCGCTCTTTTCGAGGGCGAGGCCAAGATTGAGTGCGGTCTGACCGCCGAAAGAGAGGGCAATCGCATCGGGGCGTTCTTTTTCAATCACTTCGGTTGCGAAGCTTTCGGTGAGCGGCAAAAAATATACTTTGTCGGCAAATCCGTCGTCAGTCTGCACGGTCGCGATGTTGGGATTCATTAATACGACCGAAATGCCTTCTTCTTTGAACGCTTTGATCGCCTGGGAGCCTGAGTAATCAAATTCGCCGGCTTGGCCGATGCGCAGTCCTCCCGATCCGAGCAACAATATTTTTTTCGGCCGCTTGATCATATGACGTTGTTTTTGAGATCCTCGATGAATCGTTCGAAAATCCAGGCGCTGTCTGTGGGCCCGGGCGAAGCTTCCGGGTGAAATTGCACGGAGCGCCATGGCTTCGTTTTGTGCGCGATTCCCTCTACGGAGCCGTCATTCGCATTCGTAAACCACACCTTCCAGTCCTTTGGCAGTGTTTTTGCATCGATGGAATACCCATGATTTTGGGAGGTAATGTAGCAGCGGCCAGTCTCCTCATCCGTGCACGGCACGTTTTGCCCACGGTGACCGAAGGGGAGTTTGTATGTTTTTGCACCAGCCGCGAGTGCGAGCAATTGGTTGCCGAGGCATACGCCGACGATTGGCTTGCCAGCCTTCATCGCTTTTTTGATGTTTTCTACCGCTGGGCTACACATAGTGGGATCGCCTGGGCCGTTTGAAATCGCAAGCGCGCGGTAATTCTCTTTTGAAAAATCGTAATCCCACGGTACTCGAATGAGCGTCGTCTCGGGCCGTACAAGCGAGCGAACGATGTTTTCTTTTGCACCGCAATCGACGAGGACGATACGAATTGAACCTTTCCCGTATACCTTTTTCTGTTTCGGACTTACCATAGCAACGAGATTTTCCTCGTTCGGATCAACAAAAACTCCGGGTTTTCCGGAGTGTACTAATTGCCCAAGCATGGCGCCCTTTTCGCGGAGCTTCTTGGTGATGGCGCGAGTGTCGACTCCAGTAATTGCTGGGACGCCGCTCGCTTTGCACCATTCTCCCAATGATTCCGTCGCATCGTGATGCGAATAATTCTCAGAATAATTCGCAACAACCAGCCCCGCAATCTGCATCTTTTCAGATTCCCAAGTCTTTTTAGCTGGAACACCATAATTGCCGATAAGGGGATAGGTGAGTACCAAAATTTGTCCGGCAAACGATGGGTCGGTGAACGCTTCCACGTATCCCGTCATGCCGGTTGCAAACACCACCTCACCTGCGATGTTTTTTTCGGCTCCAAAGCTCTCGCCTTCGTATGCAGTGCCGTCTTTTAACAAAAGCTTCATACCGGTAATCCTTCGCATCCGCTCAGGATGCGTCCACTTCGTGGCGCAAAAAATAGCCCCCAGCTAGGGGTTTGGTGCGATTCCGATACGGGAGTCATTAAAACCGGATTGTAGTCGGTCCCGTCAAAAAGGTCAAATGAGGTAAAAGCAAAACGACCGGTGTTCTGAGCCGGTCGTTGCGCATGCCCCTATTTCTTCAAGGTGCGAACTGCGAGGTTGAACATCAGTATCCCGAGTTCCGATTGATCGGCGTCTCTTGTGAGATGACAAGAGATCGCCTCCATCAGCAGTCCGAACATCTTGACCGCTGACGTTTTGCTCATGTGGTGGACGCGCTTTTCCCGCAAGAGTACGTCGGTTGCCACTGATATTGCTGCGGCGACCGCTCTGCAATGCTGGGTAATGATCGCCGTAGCCACGCATATGACGACGTCTTCGGCGATCTTTTCGGCCCTCTTATGTTCTTGCCACATTGATCCCTCCTGGGATTCAGCTGGTTAACCTATACATACCGTAATATGTATTGTAGAATCTGTCAATGAAGCGGGTGGACCTAAAAAAACTGATTATTCCGGATAATCCGGGCATTTATATGTTTCGCGGGCCCAAGCGGGAGATCTTATATATTGGCAAAGCGGCGAGTTTGCGCGATCGAGTACGCAGTTACTTTTCTTCCGACTTGGTCAAGGGGCGCGGCGCAAGAATTGTTGGAATGGTTGAAGCGGCGAGCTCACTCGACTGGCAAGAAACCGATTCTGTGCTTGAGGCGCTGATTTTGGAAGCCAATCTGATCAAGCAGCATCAGCCGCAATACAACGTCGATGAAAAAGACAACAAAAGTTTCAATTACTTGGTTATCACCAAAGAAGATTTTCCTCGACTACTAGTCATTCGCGGCAGAGAACTGTTTGGCGCAGAAGGCGCGAAATTGAAACTAAAAAAAGTCTACGGCCCGTTTCCCGGCGGCCTCAA
>DATMZK010000010.1:0-3319 GCA_035560295.1 Minisyncoccota bacterium
GGTGGAAGCGCTGCGACTCACTCGCGTGCCCGACGGCGGTCCCCGCGCCGGCCTCTGGCAGATCTTTTTTGAGGACCCGGACGGATCGGTGATCGAACTCGATTTCGACGCTTCGGAGCCGGCCCCGGCAGGCTACGCTGGGTAAGACTGAACGACTCAGCGCGGAATGGTCGATATGGGAGCCACGCTGGCACCCATATCGACCTCTTTTTTTACAAATGTTCATCGCAGTAGATGCTATACTCGCGCCATCGGGCAGGTGGCGGAATTGGTATACGCGCGTGGCTTAGGACCACGTCCCGCAAGGGTTGCGAGTTCAAGTCTCGCCCTGCCCACAAAAATAACGAGCGTAGCGACTATATTTTTGTAGGGTCCCGAGCGTAGCGAGGGGCAAACAAAAATACATAGAATGACTATATTTTTGTAGGATCCCGAGTGTAGCGAGGGACCCACAAAAATAACGAGCGAAACGAGAGGCGGGCAAAATAATTCCTACTGCCCCAAAGGCGGCACTGTAATGTTGAGACTCGGATTTGGTGGCGTGTAGCTGCCATTTGAATTTACACCGAGGCCAAAGGTATTGGAAAGAAGCGTAATGATCCCGAGTGCCGAAACCATGATAAACATACCGAGCACCCCCCAGAGCATGTGATCTCTACCTGTTTTGGTGTTTCCCCCTTCGCTCAGCGCTTTCAAAAACAGAACGAGGCCCCATACAAAGTATAGGGCCCCGGCTGCAAACAGTAACTTTATCGCAGGATTCAGGAGGTAGGTCGCGAAGTTCCCCATCAACTTGCTGAAAGTTGCATTCATGCGGTATGACCTGCCCGTCATCGCGGCCCAAGGCCGCGGCGACTATTGAGGCTGGTATTGGTAGGGAGCGGGAATCGGCAAGGTGTTCGCGTTCGGCAGGAAGGTTTGACCAAGGAGGCGCACAAGACCCCACACGGAGACCATCACGAAGATACCCAAGATACCGTAAAGCATGAGCTGCAAGCCCTTGGCCTTCTCATCACCTGCTTTGGCGATGTATTTGATAAGACCCCAGAAGAACGCGATGATGGCAACACCGATCGCGAGGGCTACCAAGATGTTGAGAATGCTCCCAAACGTATTAAGAATACTCTGAACCGTCTGCGCGTATGTAACCAACGGCAACACCGACGTCGCAACGGTGATCCCTGCAATTCTCAGCTTACTCTTCATAAAATAATTAGTATAGACTGTTAGCCCGTAAGTCCCCCAATCGTATCGGATGGATGAAGGAGCACAAGGGCAAATCCGAGGTTCTGTGGATAAGGGGCCAGACGCCGGTGAAGCGTTTTTGCCGTCTTTGCAGCGCGACGGCGCGAAACGGAGGGAATTTTCAGCAGAAAATTCCCGACGGCAAAAATGCTTCGGCGGAGTCTGGCCAGCGAGCTACGCCGGCGGAGGACCATTGCGCGGCGGACGCGCTGGAGGCGGCGCGGGCGTCGCCAAATCCTTCGCAATCACCCACACGACCGCAATAATCACGATGAGCGCGACGATGGATACTGCCACCAACAGATGCGTGGAGAGAAATTGCTGTATGGCGAGGAGCACGATGAGCGTAAAGAGGGTCGCGACGCCCGCTTTCATCATGTTCACCGAGTCGTCGCGATAGGTCGGCCAGGTACCGAGACGTGAGAGGTATTGCGCAAAACCGCCACAAAAAAGCAGTATTGATGCGGTGAGCATAAGCCCCACGAGCAGGTTGAAGTAGCCAAGTACTTGTGCGGTGGTTGGAAGCATGAATCAGAGTGTTATGTAGGTATTTTGCTTGTATCGATGCCCCCCTGCCATTGAAAGAACGTAACGCTGAGCACGTGTAGAATGCCACCAATCGAAAAGATGACGAACAGAATGATTATTCCCCACAGCGCCCGTGTGCGCAGTGCCTCCCACCCTTTTGCCGATCCGCTATCTTGAAAGACGGTCGCAATACTCCAGAGATAGTAGACAAACGCGAGCGTAATGACGACCGATGTCGCCATCGTGATGATCTTGATCAGCATGTTTGCAAGAGATTTGAAGTCGGTCGGTGTGGTCTGCGCAAAAGAAATCGCTGGCACTGCGGTTAGAAGAATGATAAACGCAACGCGCCGTGCGAGGGAGATGCTCATAATCCCGAGCTGAGTTCGGAAACTGTACTGCCAATAAGTGTTGCCAGCACCCACGCCCCCAAGACCAGCCCGGCACCGATGAGCACATAGAGGAGATTCTTTCGAGCAGTTGCAAGTTTGCCTGGGTTGCCCTGCGCAGAAACGAACTGGAAGCCGACGAAGACAATAAAGAATCCGATTACCGGCAGCGACACCTGCACCAGCACCTGCAGCGCTTTTGAAACAAAGTCCTGGACGTTTTGGAAGCTCGTGGTTGGACAAACCGTGCCCGCCCCTGGCTGACACTGTGCATGCGCAAGCGAAACGACCGCGATCGATACGATAACTGCGAGAAGCATGGGATTGAGAATACGACGGGTCATGGAGTTGGATTTTGTGCCTGATTGATAGCGGTAATGATTTGCATCAGCTGCGCAGCGCCGTTTTGGAGCGCCTGCGAGACAGAATTTGCACCGCTGAGGGTGTTTTCAATCATAGCTTGAAAGAGCGGGTTTGTCTGTGCAGGATCTGGGTCGTCCCACGAACGCGAGAGGATGGCCATTTTGTTGAAAAGCGACGCGTAGCCGGAAGCCGGAAGCGAGAGTTCATCCCGCCGGGCAGAAGCCATGCCAAATGCCCGGGCGAAAGCGCCGGTTGTGGTTGCTGCATCCAAAAACTGGATCGCGGTCAGCGCGCCCTGTTGGTTGGTGGCAACGCGCGGAATCGCAAAGGCATAGGTGCGACCAAAATCGGCCGCTGCGGCAGTTCCTGCAAACTGCGGCAGCGGCGCGATAGCAAAATTGAGATTGGGATTCATGTTCATAATCGCCGGTGCCTCGCTTGCAAACCCCACATAGAGCGCGACATCACCCGCGGCAAACGCAGCGCGCGCATGCTGCAGCGCACCGTTCCATGAGTAGGCGCTTTGGGAAGGGTCGGAAAATTGCGTGTAAAACGAGAGCGCCGAAACGCCCGGCTGCGCCGCCTGCGCCGTGCCATTGCTGAGCGCCCCGGAGAGAATGCCCGCGCTCGAACGAGTCACCAGCGGCAATCCCATCTGCAAAAACAGCGCCGCAAGCGTATCTTTTGCGTTGTCGATGTTTTGATAGGTGCCAAACGCAATCAACGATTTTTGGATGCCGCCGGTCTCGTCTTTTTGCGTGATCGCCGGGGCCATTGCCGGGATTTGATTCCAG
>DATMZK010000011.1:0-7124 GCA_035560295.1 Minisyncoccota bacterium
AAGCGCAGATCAACCTCGCACACGGCGTTGCATATCTAGCGACCTGCAAAAAATCTCGCAGTTCACACGACGCCTATTTCGAAGCGCTCACTGATGTGAAAGAAAGTGGCAACCTCCCCATCCCAATGCACATTCGCAACGCCCCGACGAAACTAATGAAAAATCTAGGATACGGCAAAGGGTATGAGAAATACGACACGGAAAGTTATTTGCCGGAAAAATTGAAGAAGAAAAAGTATTTGAAGGGAGAAAAATAAAAAGCGGCGCGCTCGGAAGCGCGCCGCAGTAACCATACGAGATCAATCCGCGAGGCGAAGGCTGGTCCGCACACCGGTTCGTCGTGGGATCGCTTCGCGTCGCTCGTGCAATTCCCTGAGTCGCGGGAGAAGCTTTTTCCCGACTGCGCGAATCGTCCGCGGCAGCTTTTGGAGCTGCTTGCTGTGCCAGTCGATTGCAAGATGCAAAGCGACGAGCGCGCAGTAGATATGACCATCGACGAGCTTTTCGAACGGCGATGTAGTGCTGCTCCCGCTGTAGTCGAACGTGCTGAGGCGCAGCGTGAGCTCGTCTCCTGCCGTGATCGGATGCGGATATCCAATCACCGGGAAACGCCATTCGCGTCTGACGCAGGAGATCGTGACCAGTGCCGAGCCGTGGCCGACGGTAGTCCGCGCCGTTACTTCGGTGATCAGTCCATGTGTCTCCTTGATGGAGAGACGGAGCTTGCCGCCGATCGGGCCGAGCGCCCACGATTCGTCTTTTGTGTCGATTTCGAACTCGGCGCGGACGCTGGGTTTCCAGCGCAGCGGAAAGCTCGCGCTGAACACATCGCCGAGCGTGAGTTCCGGTTCGCTCTGTTCACCCGTAAAGACGAGCGTCGTCACGCCGGAAGACGTATGGATCGAAGGTTTCGGACCCCACACAATATCGTGCGTCACGATGTCGAACAGCGATCGACGCGTACGCGACACTTCGGCGCCGTCGAGTTGGGCAAGAAAGTCGTTGAGCATCGGTATTGGCAAGGAGGCCGTCATGGCACATCTCCAGCTCGGGTTTTGAAAGAGCAGTAATCGCGCGAGGCGAAATAGTACTGCCACTGCCACCCTATCCTTATTTTTTAGAAAAGAAAAGCCGCCGAGCTACGTCGGCGGCGGAAGTGTTATGCGAGGCTTTTTCGATTTGAGCTTATGCATCTTGATGATGCCTGGAGCACACGGCGGACGACTTACTCCTTTGCCGCCGCAGTTCGTGCACGTTGTAAACGACTTTGATATATCGACCTCCCGGGCTGAAGACGCAATAGCGCTCCCGTGCCCGCGCATCTGCGGCAGAATTTCATCGCCTTTCTCCTATGCGACGCGGGGCTTCTTTTTGGGAAGCAGGCCGCCCAGATAGTGCTGTACGTCGCCCGCGACGCACGATTGGTCACATTCTCGAAACTTTTGGAAGTGTCCGACGGTCTGCTCCGTCTGCACGAAGGCCGTTGCCCGACAATTTCCTTCCGCATAGAGGACTCCGTCGTTCTGGCCGGGCGAAGTTTGCTTGACGACGATGAGCACATCGGGAAAGTGCGTATGCTCCAGGAGCCATTCGTCGACGTACTCGGCATTCAGGGTCGGCCGCGACGCGCATTCGTGCCCGTTTGCCTTGCACCACTCTGCAATGTGCAGGCCAAAAATGCCCTCAAAGGTAGATCCCGCCACGATCACTTGAGCCATCGTCGTTCCTTCCCTTGTATAGCGAAAACAACTGCCGAGAGTATACATAGTTTTACGATATTTTCAGTAGCCCAACTTTTTGTCCACTTCGTTCGGCAATTTTTCACCGGCGAGGTATGCGCGCAGATTTTTGCAAAAAAGCGTGACTGCCCGATCCATGTATTTTTGCGACAGCCCAGAATTGTGCGGTGTGATGATCACTTGTTCCATATCCCACAGCGGCGAATCGCTCGGCAGCGGTTCTGTTTCAAACACATCGAGCAGTGCGCCGGCGATCGTCTTGTTTTTTAGCGCATCGACGAGATCTTGTTCGTTGATAATGCCGCCGCGGCCAATGTTGATCACCACCGCTTCCTTTTTCATCAGCGCAAATTTCTTTGCATCAAAAAGATGATGTGTCTCTTCGGTGTGAGGCAGTGTGATGACGACAAAATCTGCTTCGGGCAGCATCGCACCCAGATCTTTTTGCAAACCGATGCGTTCGATAAAATCCTGTTTATTTTTTGGCGAACGTGAAACTGCCTTGATGCGTGTGCCGAAGGCGTGTGCAATACGCGCGGTCTCCATGCCGATTTCTCCGAGGCCCACGATCAAAATATTTTTTTCGCGCAATTCATCGAGCGATTCATCTTTGCCCCACTCATGCGCTTGTTGATTACGCAGTGCCGCGGCCGAGCGTCGCGTCCACATAAGCATGAAACCGATGATGTGTTCTGAAATCGGTGTTGCATGAATGCCGGAAGAATTCGAAACGAGCACCGCCGATGCGACCACCCTCGGTGTGAGAATTTTGTCGACGCCGGCGGAAAATGAATGAATCCATTTTGCATTTGGAATGATTGCAATCTCGGGCACGCGCGTCGGAAACGCGGCGATCACCTCGGCATCAGCAAAGTGAGAAGCGGCTTCAGTGGGGCTCGCGATGATTACCTCTGCTTTGCCGGCCGCCGCCTGCTGAATTTCATCTGCATGACGTGGATGAAACGTGTGGGGAGACGGTTTCACAGCTATTTTTGCGATGTCGTTCGATATCACGAGGATGTTGCGCATGCACAAAATATAGCATTTTGTCTTCGTGAGGTGATAAAATTGTGCGACCTATGGCCGATCTCAAAAATCTCAAAACCGAATTTCTTGAATATCTAGAAATCGAAAAAGGTCGCGGCGTAAAGACTATCGAAAATTACGATCGCTACCTGTCGCGCTTTCTGGGACAAACAAAAATCACCTCGCCGGCAAAGCTCGACGAACGCAGCGTACGCGAATTTCGCATTTGGCTCAACCGGCAACCGGGCACTTCCGGCGACATGAAAAAGAAAACACAAAATTATTACATGATCGCATTGCGCGCTTTCCTCAAATATTTGCGCAAACGCAGCATCGAGAGTTTGAATCCGGAGCGCATCGAGCTTGCAAAGATCGGCCAGCGCGATCTTGATCTCATCACCGCCGACGAACTCAATCGCCTCATGCGAGCGCCAATGGGCGCCTCACTCACCTCGCTTCGCGACCGCGCGATTATGGAACTGTTTTTCTCGACTGGGCTGCGCGTCTCCGAACTCTGTTCCCTCTCACGTGATCTCGATCTTACGCGTGACGAGTTTTCTGTCCGCGGCAAAGGCGAAAAGGTGCGCGTGGTCTTTCTTTCCTCGAGTGCGAAAAAAGCGCTGATGGAATACGAAAAGGCGCGCCACGATACCGAAGATCCACTTTTTATTTCCTACGGACGTGGCGGCACGCACGGCGAGCGGCTCACACCGCGCTCGGTGGAGCGTCTCATCAAGGCCTACGCGATCAAGGCAGGTATTACGCGCAAAGTAACGCCGCACGTAATTCGTCACTCGTTCGCAACTGATCTTCTCGAAAACGGCGCCGATCTACGCAGTGTGCAGGCGCTGCTCGGACACGCCAACATCGCGACCACGCAGGTGTATACGCACGTAACCGACAAACACCTGCGCGAGGTGCACACGGCATTTCATGGCAAGCGGCGGCGTTAGTTGTATGATAGACCTATGACCGGCATGAAGGCGGCACTCATCAGCATCGTGGTCTTGGTGCTCGTGATTGTGGGATATGTGGGATGGATGTACGCCCGGCCGAGCGTGCACTTACTCTCTGGCGTCGCAACCTCCACCGCCTCATTCGAACACGTTGAATCGGCGCAATACTACGACGTCGACATCGTGTATCCGGATCGCACACCGCTCTGGAGTCCGCTTGAACGAAGCGACGATCTGCGCGCACGAAACGAAATGGAGACATTTCTCGTGAACGACCTTGCCGATTTCAAACAAAATTCCGGCGTTGATTCGATGAGTGCCGAGAACCAGGCTTTTTTGCACGAAAACGGCGCCAAGTACGCGTACGACGCAAACTACAAACAGTTTCGCTCGAGCAACGGCAAGCTGCTCTCGTATGAGTTTGATATCTATGTTGATACCGGCGGCGCGCACCCAAATGGGTATTTCAAAACCTTTACGTTCGACGGCAGTGGCAATCTTGTGACGCTCCCCGACTTTTTCCAGCCCGGTTCCGATTATCTGCAAAAACTCTCCGACGCGGCAGGTGCGCAAGTCGCGGCACAACTCACCGAGCGCATGGGAGCTGAAGCATCGAGCACGATATTTGCGGATGGCCTCGCGCCGATCGACAGCAATTTCTCCAATTTCGTCATCGATGGCAATAACCTCGTCATTCTCATAGAGCCCTATCAAGCCGCCTCCTATGCAGCCGGCACATTCGAAGTGAGAATCCCGCTCGCCCAGCTCGTATCAATCATTCGCCGTGAGTGGAGGTAGCTTTCGCTTCTAGTGCGCCCCACGAAGACGGCGCGACCCTGGTGCGATAATGATGCGTAGCAAATTCTGGCTACTTCTCACGACTAAGGGCTTACGGGGCATGACGACTCGATAGCTGCCGGCTCTGTCTTCGCGTACGGCTGCGAACGCTCCCCATTCTCTGCTCCCCTTCTCATGTGGCGCGTGCAGATCAAACAGCGATAGCGTGCGGTTCTCGTGGATTGGGTTTGTTGTGTGCATGGTGTTCATATAGTGCTGTAGACGTTTGCGTGCGTTCGATATTTCAATTCTATTCATGATGCATGAGTCTGGCATGAAAGGATATGCTACCCTTTTGCCATGCGAATCGTCTCGTGGAACGTCAACGGCATTCGAGCAGTGCACAAAAAGGGTTTGCTCTCGCCAATGATTGAAAAACTTCGCCCCGATGTCCTCTGCCTACAAGAAACCAAGGCGCACCAGCACCAATCGGAGGTTGATCTGCCCGAATACGAGGAATATTGGAATTCCGCGGTGAAACCAGGTTACAGCGGGACGGCCATTTTCACCAAAATACAGCCAAAAAAGGTCATTTTGGGACTGCCAGAGCATTTGGTAGAGAAATTCCACGTCAAAGGTGACACCTACGGCGATCCCAATGCAGAGGGGCGCGTCATTGCCGCGGAATTCGATGATTTTTATGTTGTTACGGTCTATACGCCCAACGCAAAAGACGACCTGACCCGCCTCCAGCTCCGTCATAAGCACTGGGACCCCGCTTTTTTGGCTTACTGTAAGGAATTGGAGAAAGAAAAGCCTGTCATTTTCTGCGGCGACCTCAATGTGGCACATACACCAGACGATTTGGCCAACCCGAAGCCAAATGTAGGAAAAAAGGGCTTTACCGATGAAGAGCGCGAGGGCATCGACCAAATAATCAAAGCGGGTTTCGTCGATACCTTCCGTCTCTTCACCAAAGGTAATGGTCATTACACCTGGTGGAGTCATTTTGCCAACTCCCGCGCGCGCAATGTCGGTTGGCGTATCGACTACGTTTTCGCGAGTAAGAAGCTCGTCCCAAAAGTGAAGAAGGCGGAGATCCACGCCGAACTCATGGGTTCCGATCATTGCCCCGTGCTTATAGAGCTCGCTTTATAGACATTTTATAAAGGACATAGTTATCCCCAAGGTTGTCCTTTACAGTGTCCTTTATGTCCTTTACGATTGTCCCTAGTTGCTCATTCAGTCTTCTTGTTGTTCCTACGGACAGTAAGATGCATACAGTACACGTACGCGCCTAATAAAAAAATAACCCAACCTCCGTTGGGTACTGGCTTCCATCGTACGTTGTCCATGTGTCAGAAGTTCTTCATGGAAGAACGGAAGACATTTTTCAAAAGCCGCCTAACCGCGGCGACCTAAAAAGAGAAACGGGTCGCCTGGTTAGGCGGTTTTTCTTTTGCGCGTGAGCGCAAAAGAAAAACAGTTGCCCTTGCTTGCAAGGGCAACATTAGATCTGATCTTTTACTTAGTTCAAGAGACGTGATGTTTCGCCCGTATTTGCTTCACCGCTTCCCCTTCTTCTTCTGCGCGGCGCTCTTTGCCCGCCTCGCCGATTTTTTTAAGCTCATCATCGCTGAGCGCGCTGAATTCTTGTGCCCGCCCAGTCAGGTATTCTTGCGTATTTCGCTTTGGATCGTCCAACACCTCTTCGAGAAGCGCGTGCAGAATCCATCCGACGCGTGGCGACGGCTTTTCCCCGAGTGCGAGGATGTCTTGCCCGGTGATTTTGAGCATTGCGACCGAAATCGGGTCGCGCAGCGCTTCATCCACCATCGACATATATTTGCGCAAGCGAAACGGCTGCTCTTTAGGCCTTCCCGTGCCGATACGATCGCACATACGCAATTGCAGGAGCTCTTTGATATGATCCTGCCCTACGCGCTGAATCGTGCGCCGTACCGCCGCGAGCGTCACGGTGTCGGGATCGGAAAAAAACATATGCCAGCGCACGAGCGATGAAACCGCTTCGATTTGTTCACGAGAAAATCGCAGATCTTGCATGATCGCCTTGGTTTTTTTTGCTCCGGCCATATCGTGTCCATGAAAAGTCCAATCTTTCTTTTCCTCCGACCATTCACGCACAAAGGGTTTACCAATGTCATGAAACAAAGCAGCGAGGCGCACATCGAGCGACCAATCGTTGTCTGCGGCGTGCTGGAGCGAGCGCAAATTGTGCTCGAACACGTCGTAGGAGTGCGCTTGGTTTTGGTCGCAACCAATTCCCTTTTCAAGATCCGGCGCGATAAAGTGCAAAATACCCAGTCTTTGAGCCATAAAAAGTGCCTGCATCGGGCGAGGACTCTGCACGATGCGGGTAAACTCGTCGCGTACGCGCTCGCGCGAAATTTTTTCCAATTGCGTCGCGTTGTTCGCGATGCCGACGGCGGTTTCTGCTGCAATGGCAAAATCCAGCTCTGCAGAAATGCGAATCGCTCGCAACATGCGCAGCGCATCTTCGCTGAAGCGCTCATGTGCGTCCCCTACCGTAGCGATCACACGGCGCTTCAGATCCTCTGCGCCATGATGTTCGTCTACCAACTCGCCGCTCTGTGGATCGTATGCA
>DATMZK010000012.1:0-2379 GCA_035560295.1 Minisyncoccota bacterium
CGGGGAATTTGAAAGGGTCGTGCCGCTCTGATGGGACGCTCAGCTTGGTTGATTTGTTTGGCGCAGCGGGAGATTTTTTTGAACAATTCGGCGGCCACGCGCATTCGGGAGGATTTACGGTCTCGCACGAGCGTGTCCATACAATGCAAGAGGTACTTGCGGCAGCGGCGGCACTCTGCGCGGCCGCGCCGAGCAAAGAAGCCTTACAACACGATGCATCGCTCCCGCTTGCCTCGATTTCGCACGAACTCCTTACCGACATTTCGCGCCTCTCGCCTTTTGGTATGGGCAACCCCAAACCGATTTTTTTGGTTCCCGAAGCTCGCATTGGCGCGGTGAAGCGTTTCGGCAAAGAAAAGAATCACGTCGAGGTGCTCCTTGAGTGTGAGCGCACGGAGCGTACGATTCGTGCGTTTGAATTTTTCAAAGGACCGGAGCATTTTTCTCAGCCACCGGAGGTCGGTGCATCGGCAAGCATTCTCGCCACCCTTGAGCGCGACACCTACCGCGGTCCGCGTGCGCTTGCCTTGCGGATTGTCGACGTCTTACCCGCGTGCTAGCATCGTTGTAATGGAACTAACTGCGGGGTCATGCATTCGTTTCGGCTGGGAAACCTTTAAAAAGCGTCCTTGGTTTTTGATTGGCGTCTACGTCCTTTTCTTGGCGGTTGTCGGCCTTATTGGTGGAGTTCTCTCTGAGCTTGGCAAAGTAGGGCCGGCCGTTGCATTTGCCGCTACGATTGCGCGTCTTGCCATCGACATGCTCGCGGGCATGGGCATTATTGCCATCTCGCTGAAAGCCCACGACGATGTCGCCACGATCACTCTCTCCGATCTGTGGCATCCGGAGCCATTTTGGTATTTCGTCGGCGCAAGCATCTTGGCGGGCCTTGCCGTTGTCGGCGGAATCATTTTGCTCATCGTGCCGGGCATTATCTTTGCGCTCATGTTTGGTTTTGCGAAATATCTGGTGATCGAACGCGGCCTGCGTCCGATGGAAGCGCTTCGCGAGAGCCGCCGTATGACCAACGGCCACAAGTGGATGCTGTTTCGTCTTGCGCTGCTCTCGTTTCTCGTCGTCTTGCTCGGCGTGGTGTGTTTGATCGTCGGCGTTCTCGTTGCGGTGCCGGTCGTTACACTCGCCTCCGTGCACGCATTTCGTACGCTGCAAAGTGCGGCGGGAAATACGGCACATGCCTAAAGTAGTCATCTATACTGATGGCGGCGCGCGCGGCAACCCGGGGCCCGCAGGCGCTGGCGCGGTGATGTACGACGAATACGGCGTCGTTTTAAAAGAAGTTTCCGATTATCTTGGCGAAACGACCAACAACGTCGCCGAATACGAAGCGCTGATTCGCATTCTTGCAGCAGCGCATGAGCACTTCGGCCATCAGCTTTCGCAGATCAGCGTTGAAATACGAATGGACAGCGAGCTCATCGTGCGACAAATGGAAGGGAAGTACAAAGTGAAAGCGCCTGGCCTGAGACCTCGCTTTACCGAAGTAAAGCGCTTGCTGCAGCACTTCCCGCACCACTCATTTACCCATGTGCCGCGAGAAGAAAACACGGAAGCAGATCGGCTCGTCAACGAAGCAATCGATCGCGGCGCCGTGTAATTTTTGTATACTGTAGATCTATGGCAGACATACAAATGGAAGCAGCAGCAGAACCAAAACAGAAAAGCATCCAGATGCTGGGGCCGTGGGCCGGCTTTCTCGATTTCTTGCGCGAGCGCGGTGTTGCGGGATTCGCGATCGGTTTTATTCTCGGCGGCGCTTCGCAAACTCTCGTCAAGGCGCTTATGGACGATATCATCAATCCGCTCGTCGGAGCGTTTTTGGGACCGGTCGGTACGCTTTCTGCGTACGCAATCGGGGGCTTTCGCATTGGCGATTTCGTTTCGAATCTCATCAATTTCCTCATCCTCTGCTTTGTGATCTACCTCATCTTCCGCGTGCTGCATTTGGAAAAGTTGGATAAGCCGAAAGGGTAGGCCATGGCGGCCCGGATTTTTTGGGCAGTCGTTTCCGGTTTTCTGCTCGGCGTCGCACTGCGCTCGCTCCTGTTTGCGGGCTTTGCGTATGCAGGCGCGCTGACACTTTTTGCACTCTGCGCCCTTGCACTTGGTTTTTTAGAAAAAGAGAAACGATCGGTTGCATTCGTGTGCGCCACGTTCTTTTTTGCGGGTGCGCTTGGCATCGTGCGTATGCAAGTGGCTACGCTCAGCGGTGATCCAGCGCTCACTGCGCGGCTCGGGACACAAATAACGATCGAAGGCGTAGTGTCGGCAGAACCCGATGTGCGCGACGGCTCCGTGCGCGTCAATATTGCAACGCAAAAAATCATTGCGCCGATTCGCGCATCGGTGCATGCGGGCATT
>DATMZK010000013.1:0-2941 GCA_035560295.1 Minisyncoccota bacterium
GTCGGTCATGATGACAACGATATTGGGCGGCGTATCAGTTTGGTAGAGCGTGGCGACGTCGGAAGCGCTGAGCACGCGATTGTAGACGCGTACTTGGTCTATCAATCCATTCCATACTCGGGTGTTATCGCCGCGATCGCCAATGAAAAAGGCTGCGTCGTCATTCACCGGCGTCGTGCCATTGACAGCGTTGGTGATGGCGACAAGTTGTTTGACCCCATCGACATAGATAACCGGAAGCTGCTTGGTGCCGAAGGCGTAGGTCACCGTCACTTGGTGCCACCCATTGAACTTGAGCGTACCTGAGGGCGTACCCCAGCCGGCACCACCTCCCTGGTAGCCGGCATTGAATTGCAACGTGCCGTCAGCGGTGACTTGCAAGGCAAATCGGACCGCGGCTGAAGCGCCGCCGTAGGTACCTTTGCTCACGATGCGACCGATGCCCGCAGAATTACTGCCCACGCCTTTTGCGTAGACCCAGGCCGAAACGGTGATGTTCTGCAAATTTTGTAGCGCGGCGGAAGAAACGGCAACGTATCCTGAGGTGCCGTTGAAATTTATTGCGGAACCCATTTTGCCAGCTGCCCAGGTGGGATTGCCCACAAATTTTCCCACAATTCCTCCGACAGAATCGACTGTTTGTGTGCCGGTGTTTTCGTCGAAAGGAAATTGCGCGACGAGGCCGTTGTTGATGCTCTGCGCGGAAACAATAGCGGGAAGGGCGGAGAAGACGATGGCGGCTACAGAAACAGCGAGTGCTCGATGCATATGGATTGCGGATAGGCGCGGATTACGGATATGCCACCTATGGTAGCACCCGCTTGGCAGTCTTTTTCCCCACCGCTGGGGTTAGATGCCCGCAATGCCGCTTGCGATACCGTAGACGATGTTCGCCCAAATATTTCCGAGGAAAAGGATCAGCACGACAACCAACAGCATCCCAAAAAGCGGGTTGCTATCGAGCGAACGACGCAAGCGTGCGTACGAAACGCCGATTCCTCGCGGTAGGATCGATTCGAATACTTTTGAGCCGTCGAGCGGTGGGATCGGAATGAGATTAAAGAGAAAGAGCATGGTATTGACGACGACGATAAGAAAAATAACGTCGTTCGCCCCGGCGAAGACGTTCGATCGAATGACGAAGCCGCCAATCAGCGCGAGCACCAGATTGCTGAGGGGCCCCGCGCCCGCAACGAACGCCTCACTAAATCGGCCAGGTCGCAAGTTGTACGGATTGTAGGGCACGGGCTTGGCATAGCCGAAAAAAATCGGCGAACCAGTGAGTACCAAAGTGAGCGGCAGCAAAATCGAGCCGAACAAATCAATATGCGGAATCGGATTGAGTGTCAGCCTTCCTGCATAACGGGCGGTTTTATCGCCCAGAAGATCGGCCATCGTGCCATGCATCACCTCATGGATGATGGAGGAAAAAACGATGATCACTACAACAAAAATGGCGGTCGCTGCGTCCATCGGGGCAGTGTAGCAAACGAGGGGCGAGTTATTGAATCGTCACTGTCCCCTGCGTGAGGAGGCTTTGGCTGCCGTAGGTACCGGTATACACCAACACGGAGTAGGAACCTGCGGGAACGTTTGAAAATCCCACGGAAAATTGATGATTGGGTCCCGTCACCGCGCTTGAATAGCTGTAGAATCGATTGCCTACCGGACTGGTTGCGTACGTGCTGCCCTGCAAGTAGCCGCCGACGGTGTTCCAGCTGGTGGAGCCCGCGTATGGCTGGCTGACCAACACGACGATTGCCGAACTTGCGTCGGTATTTGCAAACGTGCCGCTGACATTCGCCGAACCGACGTATTGAACGGTCGGACTCGTAATGGTTGCCGACCCTTGTGGCGCAATCGTCGCGGTGCACCCGGCGGTGAAGCTGAGCGCGCCGCTATTCACCAACACGATGGCACCCTTCAATCCTGTCGAAGCATACGTAGCGAGCAGATTTTGCTGCTGCAAATCGGCGGAGGTGTTACTGATGCCGGTACCAACGACATCATTCGAAAGCGTCCACTGATACGTATATGGATTCAAACCACCAATAGGAGTTGAAGCCCAGGAGATGCCCGGCGTGCCGCTGTTGTACGGCGTACCATGGCAGGTTGCACTGAAGTACGAGCTGCCGCCGGTCACGGTGATGGTTGCACTCGCATGAGGCGAATATGTTTTGTCATCGAGTTGCACCGTGTACACGCCGGGCATCGCGTAGGTATGGAACGTGGTGCACAGATGAAGGGTTGGCCCGCAATCTCCGCCCAGGTCTTCGTGTGCAGATCCATCGCCAAAATCGATATTGTATTGAGAGTCAGTGACGGGGACGGAAAACATGACTGAAAGTGGTGCCGCACCGGTAGTTGGTGCCGCGGTCAATGTATCCGACGTTTGACCCGTGACGATAAACGAAATGTTGTTGGAAGCCTGACCTTGCGGGCTTCTCACCGATACGCTGTACGTCCCCGGCTGTATTCCTTGCGCGACGCACGCGTGCCCAGTGTTCGTGACGCAGCCTTCGGTGTCGGGCACCGTGAACGCGAGGCTTCCGTCGCTCGACGAGTATTCGATATAACCCGGATTGACCAACGTAAGGCCGTTGAATTGGATGATGTCTCCTGGTGCAAATCCGGTGCCAAAGATTTTTACTTGCGCGTACTTTGAGGCAGACGACGGCGTGATGCCTGAGATGGACACCACGGCACCGTTCACGTGAGCCGCGTTTTTCGCAGCGATGAGCTGCTGCAATTCCTGTGTGAGGATGACAATCAGCTGCTGCAATGTGGCAATGAGTGATGCCTCTGATTGATCGGTCGCCGCTTGCGCCGAAGCGATGAGTGGAGTTGCAAGTAATGCTGCGCCAACGAGAACCGAAGCGTATTTTTTATACATGTAATAGTGGCCCCAAGAGGTAATACCGAAAGCGTAGCATGGTTTTGC
>DATMZK010000014.1:0-3204 GCA_035560295.1 Minisyncoccota bacterium
CAAATTGTTCCATCCATTCATGCCGAGGAAACAGCCATACATGAAAGCCGTGATCAGTGTCTTCGTTCTGAAATAGATACACATCGGTAATGTGGAGCACTTCTTTCATCGCTATTCGAATGGTCCGGATCAGCGTTCCCAAATCTTGCACTTGAGCCTCCGTGAAGTCCATGACGGTTCGCTTGCTCGGATCATTTGCGCCGATAATAAAAAATCCCACAATCGGGATCTCCCAATCTTGTCCTACATTGAATGTTTCTGTTCGATACACTTCATCGTCTGGAAATAATTTTTTCATAGGTTATGCGTATTGGTCCGGCCAGTCGTTTTGCAATAGTACAACATCGCCAGAAACCATCATTTGAGGCAATGCTGCGTAACATTTCAGGGCGTCGTCGTACCAGATGATGTCGCCTGTGTAATTCGTCTCTTTCAATCCCTCCGCGATCCACGGCGTCACCGAATTTTTTATCAGCACCACCTTTTCAATGCCCACGCTCGCGAGCTGCGCGCCGATATCTCTGTGAATTTCTTCGGAGCGGCTTCCCATTTCCACGAGGCCGGGCGTGACGTACCAGCGGCGCTTGCCTTCGAGTGACGCGAGAAAATCAATCACAGCACGCACACCATCGGGATTGCCGTTATAGCTGTCGTCGAGTGTTACGACGCCGCCGTCTTCGCGTTTTTCGAGACGATGCGCAAAGGCGCGCGTTTTTGCAATCCCCTCTTCTATTTGCCGCACGGTAAGCCCGAGCGAGAGCGCAATCTGTGCCGCCGCCGCAAGCGGCCCTATGGAATGCAGCCCGAGCAATTTGGATTGCGCGTTGATGCGAATACTTCCTTGTTCGAGGATAAACGACGTGCCGTCGAGCGATGTTTCCGGCGCGACGATTTTCCAATCGCCCACACCTTCGCGCGAAAACACGGTCGCCGAACCCGCCCTTCCTCGCGCCGCATCGTTCTCTCCGTTGACATAGAGCGCTTTCACAAACGGTGCGAGTTCAAAGATCGTCGCGGCGGCCGCTTCAAGCGAACCAAATTTTTCCAAATGCGCTTCATTCACGCCGGTGATAATGCCGAGCTGCGGCTGCACCATTTCGCACAGCTGTTTGATGTCGCCAGGATAATATTCGCCGAGTTCAAAAATAAGCACATCTTCGTCGCCGTGAAGTTTTTCGATAAAACGGGCAATCGCAAGCGGTGTATTTTCACTGCCGCCTGGCGCGGCAACTTTCTTGCCTTCACTTAAAACAGTGCGCAAAATCTCGCGCATCGAAGTTTTCCCGTACGAGCCAGCGATCGCAATTTTGAATCCTTTGTGCGTTGCGAGCTTCGCTTTGGCCTGCGCAATGATTCGCGCCTCAACGGGTTTCTGAGCGAGATTGATTACGCGCACGGTAAAGGCGAGTAGATATGGAAGCAATAATTGGAAAAACAAGATGAAAAGAATCGCGACCATGTGCGGAATGTCGCCAGCCGCAGCCGAAAGCCCGACGAGAATAAGAAACAGAATGAGTAGCTCGAAGCTCCAAGCGAATACAAACAGTCCCGTTGCCTTTGGTGTGAATTTCAACCGTCCGCGTTTCTCCACCTGCCGAAAATTGCGCACACGCAAATTCCAACGCAAAAAATCATCGGCGTTGTATTCGCTCGCCTGCAACATGTAGATGAGCGAGCGCACATAGCGCGGGTGGTAGCGAGTGAAATACCATTTCATATAAATGCTTTGATGTACTGCGCGATCTGCTGCGGATGTTCTTGGTGCACGAAATGCGACGCGCCCTCAATCACTTTGAGCTGTGAACCATTGATCGCCCGGTGGATTTTTTCCCCGTTTGCAACCGGCGTTGAGCGGTCTTCGCTTCCCCAAACAAGCAGCGCGGGCACGCGAATCTGTTTTGCGTAGTGCAATAAATCCTCGCCGACGACTTTCAGAAAAATATCGCGCATGGAACCGGCGGCAAAATAATCACTGCCGATAGAAGTATAGAGGCGTTTGCGAATCTGTTGCCGATACGCCGAAAACGGCGGCACGAGCGTGAGCGCCTTGCCTGCCTTTGCAACGACGCGGAGTATCTCGTTTTTGAGCGTACGATCTTTTTTGATGCCGGCTGATGCGATAAGTACCACTTTAGTTGGGTAAAGCGCTTCGGTGCCGACGCCTTTGATCGCAACGCGTCCGCCAAACGAATGTCCGACGAGCGCGTATTCAGTGATATTCATTTTCTGCAAAAAATCACGCACGAACGCAACATATTCCCCGACTCCCCACGTTTCTCTCGGTCGTTCCGATCCGCCAAACCCGGGCATATCGAGCCGCACGATGCGGTAATTCGGCAATTCGCGCACTATCGCATCGAACGTATGTAAATTATCCGCCCAGCCGTGGAGCATAACGATCGTCTTTCCGCTCCCTTCGTCGGAATATTCGATTGCCAAGTTTTGTAGGATAGTTTTCATACAATAAATTGCGCTGCCATTTTCAGAAGCAGCAAATCCCGCTTTTGAATAAATTTTCCTTCATACTCTTCCACACCCTCCTCACTTTCAAGCATTTGTACGGCCTCGTGCACGGAAAGCCAGATCGTCGTAAATCCGTCTGCCGCTTCCGCCGGATCAAGATTGGTTTCTTGTTGCGGTCCATTTATTTCTGCGACGAAACAGTAAGAGATTTGATGCAAACTATATTTGTTTCGATATTCTTCGACGATTCCCAATTCTCGAATATGTTTGATTTCAAAGCCGATTTCTTCCAAGACTTCCCGACGCAAAGCAGGTTCCGCGTTTTCTGCTCCTTCAAATCCACCGCCAGGTAGTTTGTGGTAATGCTTATTTGCCACATGCAACAAACCAACCTTTTTATCGTCCCGATACACGACCGCGCGTGAGGCAAAACGCTGTTCGCTGTATGTATTTGGTGCCTGAAGAGCACTGCCGACATCGGCATCTCGAATGATTGCAAGTGTTTTCATATCCGTTTATGTATCATATATGATTGTAATGCAGAACCACCCTCCTCAAAGGTGGTCCGCCTTTGGTTATGGGTGGTTGACGAAATGTAGAACAGATCAAGTTTGTGGCTGAGGAGTTTCCTTGCCAAAGCTGTTTAGGATCGATCGCGTGCCGACCGTGTGCAGACTCAGTCCGCCGAACGGTGCCGATTCGTCGATACCTACCGAATCGACAGCAACACTGCCACCCCAG
>DATMZK010000015.1:0-12478 GCA_035560295.1 Minisyncoccota bacterium
CTGCACTCATGAAGTATCTCGGTATTGATTTTGGCACCAAACGCGTGGGGTTAGCTGTATCAGACCCTGCCGGTTCGATTGCCTTTCCACGCGAAATCGTCCCAAACGACGACAATCTCTTTCCGTATCTGGTGCGGCTTCTGGATGAAGAAAACATAGAGGCGATCGTGGTGGGCGACACGCGTGCAGAATCAGGCTCAGCAAATCAGGCTTCGGGCGCGGCCGATGTATTCATCGAGCAACTCTCGCGGGTAACGAGCATGCCGATTCATCGCGGCAGAGAAGCGTGGAGTTCGGTGGAGGCGTCGCGCTTTGCGCCGCCCGGCAAAATGCGCGACGACAGCGCCGCCGCCGCAATTATTTTGCAGCGATTTTTGGATACGAACACAAAAAAATAGTGCCCCCGAGTTGTTGGGGGCACTGATGCTGCATTCTTATTCTTACAATATACGTTCGACGGCAACGCCAAAGGTCGGGCCGACGTCACCGCGCGACCAACTATTGAGCCGTATCGTGTTGTCGACCAAGCAGACATACACAGGCATGGCGAGCAATGTGATAGCGCGCGTTCGGAGCCGAAAGTTCTCCTCGGCCGGCCAGAGCCAACTGCCCGTCGCCCATTTACTCGCAAGGAGCGCATAGACGACGATACGCGGATTGGTGATTTGTTCGGAGAGCGTGAGCAATGCTTTTTGCTGCTCGCGCGTCGCGTTCAATGATCCTGGCAGCGGACCTCTGCGGAGCAATCGCCACGACGCCATACCCGCGTTGTAGAGAAACGGCGGGACGGGATCGTGTTCGTACAGGCGCTGATCGTGAAAGAGGCCTTTGCTGGGCTCCAATCCTCGTAACGCGCGGATCGAGAGTCCCGGAACAGCGACGAGTGCATGTGTGTCTTTGCACGCTTCAAGCGTTTCCAAGCTGAACGGAACCTGGGAGTTGGGTCGCACATACTCGAGATCGATACCCCGAAAGAATGTGGGCCCGAGATCGAGGAAGTTGCTACCCATGATCTCCCGCGCGAGGCTAGGGGCGATAGTTTTCACGATTGCGCTCCTTGTATTTGAGGTGCCTGAGTCGAGCATATAGTTTGGTCCGCCGTTGTGCAATGGCGGAGCTTCTGTAGAATGCGTGCATGGAAATTTCATACGACGACTTTGCAAAGCTCGAGATTCGGATCGGCACGGTGCTTGCCGCCGAATTGGTTCCGGAAACCGACAAACTGATCAAGTGCACGATCGATTTTGGTGAATTCGGCACGCGCATCATCGTCTCGGGCATCGCGCAATGGAAACAGCCGGAGGAATTGGTGGGGAAGCAGCTGCCCTACATCGTGAATCTCGCGCCGAGGATGCTCCGCGGCGTCGAAAGCCAGGGCATGCTTCTTGCGGCGTCAGATGAAGAAGGGGTTGCGCTCTTGCAGCCAGAACGCAGCGTCCCAAGCGGCACAAAATTGAAGTGATTTTCGCTTAGTGCCGCAGTAGTTTTTTGGGGTCGGGTAATTTTCTCCTGAAAATTCCCTGCTTCTCGCGCCGTCGCGCTGCGAAACACCCCAAAAAACTCCTGCGGCACTCGCTTGCGATGATATAATTTGCCGATGAGTTCCGCGCCCACCGGAGCGTTTGGTCCGATGTCAACTTCGTTTGACCGATGGTTCCCCATTCCAAAATTTTTGCTCCCACCGGCTGCTGGCATCGACATTTCCGACTCGTCTATAAAATGGCTCGTGCTCGCGCCCGCTGTTTCTCGCCCAGGATTTGAAGTCGCTGCGTGGGGACAGGCGCCGCTGGCTGCAGGCGTTGTGGTGGGCGGCCTTATTCGCGATGCTCGCGCGCTCGCCGATGCACTCATGCGTATCAAACCGCATCTCGCGGGCGTGTCGTGCGCGCACGCGGCGCTGCCTGAGGAAGCCGGCTACGTGTTTAGCATGCATGTGCCGCCTGGCAGCGATCGCAAACAGGCACTCTCGCTGATCGAATTCGAATTCGATGGTCGCGTCCCGATTCCGCCGCCGTCGGCGGTGTACGACTACAATCCGATTGAACGCGATCATGGTGCCACGGGGGATGAAATCGGGGTTGTCGTATTTCCAAACGAAGTCGCAGAGAGTTATGCCGCCGCGTTTGATCAAGCCGGCATCACACTACTTTCGCTCGAGATTGAGGCACGCTCGATTGCGCGTGCAGTTTCTTCGCACGAGGCGAATGAACCGATCACCCTTTTGGTGGATTTTGGTCGCGCACGCAGCGGGATTGCGGTATTGAAGCGTGGGATTCCTATTTTTACTTCCACCGTCGAGGTTGGCGGGGAAGCCATCATGCAGGCTGCAGGCAAGGCGCTCAGCGCTCCATTTGAAGAGGCGGAGCGTTTTGCAAACACCGAGGGCTTGGTTGCAAAGGATGGTGCGCGTGCTCCCGCAGCTGAAGCAATCGCGACAACCGCCGCTGCACTTGCAGATGAAATCGCGCGTCACTATCGCTTTTGGGATACGCGCCGCAATCAGGAAGGGCAGCGCATGACACCGGTTGGGAAAATTGTGCTGGTCGGGGGCAGTGCCAACGTGAACGGTCTTCCCGAATTTTTGGCGGGTCGCATACAGGCGCGGGTCGAGCGGGGAAACATTTGGAGACACATCTGTTCGTTCGACGACTACATTCCACCCATGGAAGCGCGCATTTCAATGCAATTTGCTACCGCCGCCGGGCTCGCATTGCGCGGATTGTAATCTGGTATGGCCAATCTTCTTCCAGCGCAATCTCACCGAAAGCTCCACCGATTGGAGGTCGCTCGTTTCGTGTTTGCCGGATCGCTGATCGCACTTCTTGTTGCCATCTTTGCATTGCTTTCGTTGGTGCCCGCTGTGTTCGCCCTGAAATTTGGGACCCGGCCGGCGGTCACAACACCCGCCGCGCCCACAGACATCGCAGCCGATCGCGCGTCGATTCAATCGACAGAATCGCTTGCAAATCAGATGGGCTCGCTGGTCGTTGCGACCACGACTCCGGTCAGCGCCATCATGGTGGCGCTCAGCGATCGCCCGGTTGGCATTGTCATCAATCACATCAGCTATAACGCGGGCGCAAAAGGAATCGGGCAAATCGTACTGACCGGATCAGCAAAAGATCCTTCGCAAATCAATGCCTATCAAGACGCCCTCCTGCAGGACTCGCATTTTATGAGTGCCAGTGTGCCGGTCGATGCGCTCGTCGGCGCGGCATCTGGGCAATTTGCGATGACCGTCACCGGACATTTTTGATATGAAAGTTCCCACCTTTTCACCGCTCCTTGCATGGATCACCTGCGCAGCTGCAGTGATTGCGTGGCTTCTGGTGATCGTGTGCGCCTTTTCCGTGAACGCAGCGATTGCTGGTGCGCAAAGCGACGCGAGCGCTGCGCAGAGCGCTAGCATGCAGCGCAATCTCGCTGCGCGCACACATACCTTTGCTACCGTGATCGCGCCGCTTGGCGTGCAACTGCAAACCTATCTTGGCAGTGATGCGCTCGCGATCGCCGGCATGATCACAAAAGCGGGAAGGGATGCAGGCGTCGCCCTTTCGCTTAGCAACGCGGCGCCCGACACAACGGCTGCAGCAGCGCATAGCGGCAACCCAGCGGTCAGTGCGATTACGGTGACCATTAGCGGCTCGGGATCGTTCACCGCGCTCATGCACGCGGCGATGTTGCTTGAAAATCTGCCGATTCCTTCAGCATTGCAGAACTTCGATATCGGAAAAACCGGCGACGCAGGATCTCCCTGGCGGCTCGACGCCGGGATGCGCGCGCTTACTAGCCAAACAATTTCGTCATGAACCGATTGCACGGACAAACCGCGCGGCTCGGGCGCATGCTCCGCGATCCGGATGAGCCACACCACCTGCATGTGCTCGCACTCGTGTTTTGGCGCGCGGCGCTCGCGCTTGCCGCGTTTACCTGTCTCATTGCGCTTTGGTATGGCTGGGGACTCCTGAATGCTGCAAGCGCAGCGCTCGTCGCACCGACCACTTCCTCATCGCTGCCCTCGGCGCAATTCGATGAGCGCACGATCGATGCGACGCTCGCGGCTTTCAGTGCGCGGGAGACGACGTATCAAGAATTAAAAACCGCGCCGCCACCGATCGCGGATCCTTCGCGGTGATCGCCCATTCGGCAAAAGTAAAAATCCCGTATATGCTTGTTTTGTTCCTCACTTGCCCCGGTAGCTCAATGGATAGAGCAGGACTCTTCTAAGGTCTTGATGTAGGTTCGATTCCTGCCTGGGGCACAAACGAGCACAAAACCAACAACCGCCCCTTTCAGGGCGGTCGTTGGCTTCGCGAATCTGTTAGTTAATCCGGTAGGAGAACATGCGGCCATTTGGTCCCATGAACGTCGTGACGTGCGAGACGGTGCCGTTTGCATTCATGACGCTTGCGCGCTGCATGCTGAGCGATGTACCCGCGTTGTTGGTTGCAACTGCGTTGCTCGAGCAACCTGCCCCGACGGTGCAGCTACCCTGACCCTGATACACGCCAACTGCCGTACTGTAGCTGTTGTGCCACGAAACGGAGTTACCGCTCGGAGCGTACGTGATGACGAGCGTGTGGTTATTCGTCTGTGCCGACGCGATTGCCGGCATTGCTGCGATCAAACCCGATACGCCGACCACGAGGGCGAGCGCGATTGTTTTTGCTGTGTGCATATCTGTTTATACGTGCGTTATCGTACTAAATTACCTATAGATTGCTATTATACTCTTTAAAAATATGCGTGTCAAGTCATTGCCGGAGACTGCCTCATACGGTACGGTTAGCGACACGCGCGCTTAGCTCAGTTGGTTAGAGCATCTCGTTTACACCGAGAGGGTCGGGGGTTCGAATCCCTCAGCGCGCATTCATATGACACTTTCTGCACTCTGGAAAAACCGGCGCGAGCGCCTGCTTGTGGCCCTGCTTCTTGCGGGCATGCTGCTCGTGCAAATGGTGTCAGTCTCGTATCTCACCTATGTGTCCTCGCACAATCCAGGCGTACCGAGTTACCCGGTGATCCGCGGCGATTCGCGCGACTACACACAATTAGCAAATAATTTGCTCCAGCACCATGTGTTCTCAGATACGCCCGATCTCGCGCCCCAGCGCATTTGGGCACCGGGCTATGCTTGGCTCCTCGCCGGTTCGCAAGTGCTCTTTCATTCGTACTGGCCGCTCGTTGTGCTGCAAATGCTGCTCTCACTAGGTAGTGGCGTTTTGCTCTACCTCATGTCGCGCCGCTTTCTTTCTCCGACCTTTTCCGCAATCGTCGTGCTTCTCTACGGTATCGATCCGCTCGTTGTGTTCGCATACAGCTCGGTGATGACCGACGGCATTTTTAGTTTCCTTTTGCTTGCGATTATCTATCTACTTTTTTTCCGCGAACGTCGCGAGCTGTGGGTGTGGGCGCTTGTCGGGCTCCTCCTCGGAGCCGCGACGATGATGCGTCCGATCGGACAATTTCTCGTCGTGTTGTTGCCCGCCGCATACCTGTTGCAACGCTGGTTGCAACCAAAAGCGCAGCGGGTAAAAGAACATATCCTCGGCGGGCTCTTGGTTTGCGCGGTCTGTGTGGCACTCGTGCTCGTGCCGTGGATGGTGCGCAATTACGAAATTTTTGGATCGTTTGAAGTCGCGCACACCGGGCCAAACGATGTGCTCCACAACGACGTGAAGTACTTCCTCGCCTGGAAAGACATGCACACGATGAGCCCTGCGTCGGTCTTTTATCCTGCGCGGCACCCCGACGCGCCGCAATTAATCGATGCCGTGCAACAAATCGCAGGGGAGCAGGCGCAGCTCACACCGCCGGGCAAGGATCCCGAGAATGCAGACACCGCCACCATTGTGCATTTTGTGCTTGCCGATCCATTCTCGTATTTGTATTTCGATAGCATCAATACCATTCCGTTTTTTCTTGCGGGAAGTGGCAGTGCGTATGTGCAAATTATTCACCAAGAGCGCGACAACACCGATTTTTCTGCGTCGACCCTCAACGACGCGCAAGCGGCATTTTCGCAACTGCGTGCGCACGACTATTCCGCTCTTGCGACACTCGCACCGATTGTGCTCGAATCATTGTTCCTGCTTTTCGTGTGTGTATTTGCATTGGTTGGACTGTATCTTGAACGCAAGCGATTCGAGGCGTGGCTGTTTGCAGGGCTCATTGCGTATTTTGCGCTTCTCACGGGCCCGATGGCAATGGCGCGCTATCGCATTCCCACCTGGCCGTTTTTGCTCATGCTCGCGGCATGTGGATGCAGCGGCTTGTATGCGCACCTTTTGAGGCGGCATGGAGCGCGACTTGCCGCGAGTTCGAAAATCATTCGCTTCTTAATTTCTGGCACGATTGGGTTTGCCATCAATTTCTTTCTGTACAGTTTTTTGGTGCTCCATCTCGGGGTGTGGTATATCGCCGCGTCGTTTATTTCGTTTGCCACCTCAGTGCTCGCCGGGTTCTTCTTGCAGAAATTCTTTACCTTCCGCGATTATGCGCACGGCGGACAGAAAAAACAGTTTGTGTGGTACGTGGGATCGTCAATTTTCAACATGTGCGCCAACGCGGTGCTCTTGTACCTGCTCGTCGAACACGCGCACGTCGGGCGCATTATCGCGCTCGTTATATCAAGTGCTCTGATTTCTCTTTGGAGTTTTTTCTTCTATCAGAAAGTTATTTTCGCGAAGCCACGACAATAATCTGATTCGGTTCGCCCCAGGAGAAGAGGTAATCGAGGAGGTAGAGGGCGTAAAACGGGTAGAACAAAAGCCCCATGAGCGCTTTGATTTTTAGCGTATTGAATATATCGAACAGAACGGCACCAAACGCGTGTTCGTAGGTGTAGATTTTTTCCAATTGCAGCCCGTGCGCCTCAAACAGCCTGTTGAGCGAGCTTGCGGTGTATCCAGGGCGCTCATGGCCGAAGCGATGATACGTTTTCTGATTGCGTTTTGAATCGTAGGGCACCGAAAGAATGAGTTTGCCGCCTGGTTTTAACACGCGCGCAAGTTCGGCTGCGGCTGCGTTGTCGTCTGCGATATGTTCGATTACCTCCGAGCACACAACCGTGTCGTACGTGCCGCTTTGATAGGGAAGAGAAGTGAGCGAACCCTGGCGCAGTGTCAGTGTTTTTTCGACCGCGGGATATTCGCGTTGCATTGTTTGCAAAATATCGATGCGACGCTGTTCGATGTCGATACCGTCGACGGTGTATCCCGCCTCCGCAAGCGACATGGCGTAGAGTCCGAAGCCGCAGCCGGCGTCGAGAATGCGGGCGCCCTCGCGCGCGCTGCGCGCTTCTTTCAAAATAATGCGCGCACGCAAACGAAAACCCAGGTGCGGAATCCCGATCAGCGAAATAGCAAGACGCGCGATCGGCGTCATGGTGAGTGAATAGGTTTTTTCGTCAGCGGTGCTGAGTTCGAGCTGCGAGAAATTCGCGAGGATTGAACCATTCACGAGGCGCGGGCGGTGAAAGGGGGCAGTGGGCATGCGCAGCTATTCTAGCACCAAGCGTTTGCGTATCCGCCACAGAGCCGCAAGTGCGCCCCAGCCATCGCGCGACAGGCTCAGCTTGCTTTCACGTCCCGCAAATCGCTTCTCATCCCAATGCACCGGCATTTCTTTGATACGAAAACCGTTTTTGTGCGCGCGCGCCAAAAATTCGATATCAAAAAACCATCCCGTTTCTTGGCAGGCGATCAGCGCTTCGCGTCCGCGTGCGTTCATCAGTTTCAATCCACACTGTGTGTCGTGCACTGGAATGCCGAGCATCCATTTGCGCATCGAGTTGAACAGCTGCGAAAGTGACGTGCGCACGATGCCGCGCTTGGTCGTTTCTTTTTGCATCAGGCGCGAGCCGATCACGATGTCGTGCCCCTCCTCCAGAAGCGCGGCACAGAGCGCGGGAATGTCTGATGGATCGGCTGAGAGGTCGGCGTCGATGAAGCAGAAAAAATTCGCATTCGACTGCTGCGCTGCAGCAACGACCGCGGCACCTTTGCCACGCTGCGGCACCGGCAAGAGCGATACGCCATCGAGCGTCCGCACGATCTCGGCGGTTCTATCGGTCGAGCCGTTGTCTGCCACTGTGATGCGGTAGCTGATATGGGGGTGTGGAGCAAGCGCGGCGCGAATGTCGGCGACCGCGCTCGCGATAACCTCTTCCTCATTGAGGGCGGGGATGCAGATCTCGATGTCCATGGTGTGCGCGCTGCGCTGATGCTGCGATAGTACTATAGAACGCCCTAGAGCGCATAATTTGAGATTTTTGGAAGCCGATGGTATAGTGCCGCGACTGTATGGCGATCAAGCTTTCACCAGTAAATACCGATGCGCGAAAGGCGCTCGACATCCGCGCGGGCGACACCGTCCGTGTGGTGCAAAAAATCGCCGAAAAGGGCAAGTTCCGCCTGCAAAATTTCGAAGGTTTGGTGCTCGCGCGTAAGCACGGCACCGAGGCCGGCGGCACCTTTACCGTGCGCCGCGTGCTCTCGGGCGTGGGTGTTGAAAAGATTTTCCCCTTGTACTCTCCGATGATCGAAAAGATCGACATCATCAAACGCGCCCAGGTGCGCAAGGCAAAGCTGTACTACATTCGCGAAAAGGTAGCCCGAGAAGCACGTCGCCAACTGCGCCGCACTCGCATGATGGGCGGCGGTGTCGTTGCCGAAGAAAAGTTGGAAGCAGCGGCCGAAGAGGCCGTGGCAGAAACGAGCGAGCCAGTCGCTGTTGGCGAGGAAGCCAAAAGCGAGTAATATTCGCCTGTTGCGCAGGTGGCGAAATTGGTAGACGTACCACCTTGAGGTGGTGGCGCCCGCAAGGGCATGGAGGTTCGAGTCCTCTCCTGCGCACTTAAATGAAAGTCTTTATTGAAAACGAGCAAGGGTCGGATAAAAAGAATATCTTTAACGAAAAGACTCTTGAGTACAGCCGTAGTTACACTGTGTCGGCCCGGTATCCTTTTCCGTACGGTTTTTTACTCAATACGACCAGTGGAGATGGCGATAATCTGGATTGTTTTCTTTTAACCAGTAAGCCGTTCAAAAGCGGTGAGGTTGTAGAAGCGGAGCCAATCGGCATGTATGAGCAAGTCGAGAACGGGGAAACTGATCATAAAATTCTTGCCGTCCCAGTTGGAGATGCCTGGTCTGTTGATGAGAAAACGGAACAAATCTTTAGAGAATTTGCCGTTAAGGTATTTTCCCATCTGCCAAAGAATGACGTACAGGTAGGGCAATTCTTAGGCGTGGAAGAAGCGAACGCTCTGATACAAGCCTCACAAGACTAGCGGTTCCGACTTCGGTCGTTATCTGCACGACGTCAGTGTCCCTGTTAGACAGGCGAGTTTGACTTGTTCATTCGGAACGAATATGGTGCGGGTAGCACCGTGTAATCACAATCGCGGGATCAGGAGGAAACGCAATGGCAACAGCAAGGCGCGGCTTGGGCTCTCAGGTTGGGGGCGTGACGCTGATGTCACTTATGTTTTTTGCGGCACTTGTCGCGATATTCGGGCACCATTTTCTGCCCTCGTGAACTGAACCCAACGACGCCATTCTTGGCGTCGTTCTGCTATCATTGCGGCATGGCGTTTTATACCGGCAAAGGCGATGGGGGAACCACCAAACTCTTCGACACTCCCTCGGGACAACGAGTGACAAAAACGTCGCCCATTTTTGAGGCACTCGGCATGCTCGATGAATTGAATACGCTCGCCGGCTGGTGCAAAGCAGGATGCCCCGAAGATTTTGTTGCGGTCGGGCGACCGGGCAAAACGATTTTGCGCGATGTACAGGATCATCTTTTCACTATCCAGGCAGAGGTTGCGGGCGCTGGAAAATCGGTGCCGCTGCAGTCGGTGGAGCGCCTCGGCGAATTAATCAAGGCAATCGAAGGCTCGCTGCCGCCGGTGACGAGCTTTCTTGTGCCGGGTGGGACCGAATTTTCGGCGCGACTCGATATTGCCCGCGCCGTTTCGCGTCGCGTGGAGCGGCGGCTCGTTGGGCTGCATGAATCGGGCGAGCGTGAAATTTCGTCATCAAGTCGCGCCTACGCCAATCGTCTTTCCTCGCTCTTTTATGCGCTCACGCGCCTCGCGAATCACGACGCCGGGGTCGTCGAATCACCGCCCGAGTACCAATCATGAGGCGCTATTTGCCCAAAAATACCGAAGAGCTCCTGCGCTGGTATGAGCGCTATGTTTCGCCGCTGTCGCTCCTCGCGGGATTTCTTGCTGACAATTTTTTCTTGCTCAAGCGCGTCGATCTCTTTCGCACCAACGCACTCCTCTTTTTCTATCTCCTGGTCGCCGCGCTCGCGATCGTACTCATCAACATGCTCGAAGCGGGGAGATTGCGCGCAAAGTGGATGATCGCTGCGGCGCCCTTTATTCCCGTCATTGCGCAGTTTTGTTTCGGAGGACTCTTTAGCGGGTATCTCAGCTTGTATAGCAGAAGTGCGTCGCTCGCGGTGTCGTGGATCTTTGTGGTTGCGCTCGCGCTTCTTCTTTTCGGCAACGAGCGCTTCACGCGATTATATTCACGGTTTCCCTTTCAAATCGGCCTCTATTTTTTCGTGCTGTTTTCGTTTCTCGAATTTTTTCTGCCGGTCGTGTTTCATCAAATCGGCCCGTATATGTTTTTTGCGGCGGGGCTGCTTAGTTTGACGCTGATCACCCTGTTTATGCTCATGATGCGGCGCCTTGCGCCGGTGATTGCGCGCGCGGGTGCGCAGCGGGCGATCATGGCCATCGTCGTGATATTTTTTGCGTTCAATGTTCTCTATTTCGGCAATGTGATTCCGCCGTTGCCGCTCTCGCTCAAAGATGCCGGCGTGTATCACTCGGTGGTGCGCTTGTCCGATGGCTCCTACCAACTCGAAGGCGAATCCGTGCCTTGGTACAAATCTTTTTTGCGATACAACGACGTCTTCCACCAAACGCCCGGCGGTCAGGTGTATGTGTACGCATCGGTCTTTGCGCCGAGCGGCCTCAATACCGAAGTGCTGCACCAGTGGCAGTACTACAACCCCGCGACACAGCAATGGAAAACGACCGACACGATTTCGTATCCGATCGCTGGCGGACTCGATGGCGGCTACAAGGGCTATTCATACAAGGGCTACCTCACGCCCGGTTCATGGCGCGTGAATATCATCACGCAGTACGGACAAATTATTGGGCAGGTGGCTTTCACCGTCGAAAACGCCACCGAGCCGCCGACGCTGGAGACGAGTACTGAATAGCTCGGTATTGACGTCTGAGAAGCGCGCGCGACAATAGGGGAGGTGGGGTCGATGATTACCAAGTGTGACTAACAATTTTCAAAACGTATGACAGTTCAAAAAATGTCTTGGATGTTCGGCATCGTGCTGCTTGCAGTCGGCGTGCTCGGATTTGTGCCGGGCGTAACCAGCGGCGGCCTCTTGCTCGGCATCTTTAGCGTCGACATGATGCACAACATTGTGCACCTCCTTACCGGAGTTCTCGGTATCGGCGCCGGGATGGGCAGCGGCGCCTATGCGCGCGCGTACTTCAAAGTGTTCGGCGTCGTCTATGCACTCGTTGCGCTCCTTGGATTTGCGATGAGCGGCATGGTGCTCGGCATGATGATGAACATGGCAGACAACGTGCTCCATGTTGCGATCGCGGCGCTTGCGCTCTGGGTTGGTTTTGCGATGAAAGATTCGCACGCACCCATGGCGGCAATGCCCTCGATGCAGGGTTCGACGATGTAATTTTTGGTTTTGTTTTACAACGCGGCGTCTCGCTAGGCGGGACGCCGCGTTCGCGCTAGAGCGGCAAGTTTGCTATAAATCAAAGGTTCGCATGGCGGCTATGGTGTAATGGTTAACACTGGAGCTTGTGGAGCTCTCGATTCGAGTTCAATTCTCGATAGCCGCCCCCGAAGAAAAAATTACTCGTATCGCTCCGACACTTCCCACAGCCCCTCGAAGATGGCGAGGAACATGCCGTGCAATTCCTTAGAGGTGATCAGGATCGCGGAGAGTTTTTCATACGAAGAGAAGATCGCGATCTTGTCGTCGAAGATGATCATCATCGATTTGAAACGGCCGTGCATGACGCTCGGCATGACGCGCGGATTGCGCTCTTTGATCTCTTGCGCCGAAAGTTTTCTCGTTTGCGCCCGTTTTTCCCACAGTGCGCGCGAGGTGATGCCGTAGTATTTGCGGGCGCGCAGGTAACGCTGTGCGTAGTCTTTGTCGTATTCGCGCAAAAAGTTCACATAGGGAGCGATAATGTTCCATTTCTTTGATTTGCAATAAAACGCCATGTCCATCACGGTTTTCATGCCGTCGATGCCGCTGTAGTGCACGACACTCACGCCATCTATTTTTTTCTCGAGCTTCTGCGCGCGCAGAAGCGGTAGCAGTTCGTCGAGCTCGCGCTCGTGCGTTTCGATCGTCTCCTTTTTGCGTTCCACCAGTCCGCGCAAATGTTCCGGCGCCGACATGG
>DATMZK010000016.1:0-2932 GCA_035560295.1 Minisyncoccota bacterium
ACGTCATCATCGACGACACGCCCGGCACGATCACGCTCTCATCGTTCGACCCGATCCGCCGCCAAATCGCGCGCATCGCGCTTGAAAATTTGATCGTCGACGGCCGCATCCAACCGGCACGCATCGAAGAAACCGTGCAAAAAGCCGAAACCGAAATCAACACCATCATCAAGAAAAAAGGCTCCGAAGCCGCGTACGAAGCGCGCGTTTCCGATCTTGATCCGAAACTCCTCATGATTCTCGGCCGCCTCTACTTCCGCACGAGCTATGGCCAAAATGTGCTTGATCACTCGCTTGAAGTCGCACACATCGCCGGCATGCTCGCAGAAGAACTGGGCGCCGACCCGCAGGTAGCACGTGCTGGCGGCCTTTTCCACGACATCGGCAAGGCAGTCGACCACGAGGTGCCTGGTACGCACGTCGAAATCGGTCGTCGCATTCTGCAGAAATTCAATGTGGATGAGCGCATCATCAAAGCGATGCAAGCGCACCACGAGGAATATCCGTATGAGACGCCGGAGAGCATGATCGTGCAGGTCGCCGACGCCCTTTCGGCCTCTCGCCCAGGCGCTCGCCGCGACTCGGTGGAAAACTACATCAAACGTCTCACCGAGCTTGAAGCTATCGCCAACGCCCAGCAGGGGGTCGAAAAGAGCTACGCCATTGCCGCTGGCCGCGAGATTCGCGTGATCGTGAAGCCCGAAGACATCACCGACCTCGACGCTCGCAAAATGGCACGCGACATCGCCGATCGTATCGAAAAAGAACTCCAATACCCTGGCGAGATCAAAGTATCCGTCATTCGCGAGACCCGTGTGATCGAATACGCGAGATAAAAGCTTCCAATAAGAAAAAGCCGCGTATGTTAAGCGCGGCTTTTTGGTGCCCTAATGATCTTTCAAAAGTTGGAGCACCTCATGTTGTTGTGAAAGAACTTTCTCTCAGAGCATTCGAGTTTTATCAAATGCTCAGTAAAGTGGAGAATCTGTTCCGGGATTCTCCAAACCGTTGGGGATATCAGATCACCCAGTCAGGATCATTGCCCATTTCAGTTCCGACTAGGTAAGCAAACTCTTTTTCGAGTTCTGCCTCCTGCTGTCGAACCGGTTTCCCATGCTTACCTTTTCTTACTCCAATGAGATTTTCACGTTCATTGGAATAGAAAGCGTAGCGAAGTGACCGGAGCGGGTTCGGGCGGTGTCCCGCAAGGTGAGTGGCCACGATTTCCTTTCGGTAGTTTTGGGCCATCTCAACCGTCGCATACAACATCACCATAGAGGGTGAGTGGCGTGCGTGGTAGCCGTTCGGCCGGTGTTTGGCCACGATTGCGACCACCGTCCCCTTAAGGTCTGACATTAGCGATCTCCCCTCTCAGAACCCCGGAGGACGGCCCGCCGCAGCGGATGGTTGATTTCGAAGAACTCTCTACTTCTCGAAAGATTGTAGCATAATAGTATAAAAGGTCAATCTATCTTGACGACTAAAAAAATGACTATATAATCCATAAATACAGGCTTTTTCTGCGATATGTCAAAAATTATTGACCAAATAGAAAACAAGGAATTGCTGCACGGACTCGAAAACTTTGGGCTTTCAGAGAAAGAATCCGCCGTGTACTTGGCGCTGCTCCCCCGCCGCGAGACTGGTTCCTCCAAATTGGTGCTCGCCACCGGTCTGCATAAGCAGTTCGTCTACAACGCGCTCGCCCGTCTCGAGGAGCTCGGCCTCGCCAAGCACGTTATCGTCCGGGGCCGCAAGAAATTCAGCGCCAACTCGCCTAAGCGTATCGTTTCTATTCTTGATGAGAAGAAATTATCCGCCGCTGCAATGGTGCGACAGCTCGAGAGTCGTTACAGCGGTGCACACGAACAAGATTTTGAGGTGTATCAAGGCGACGACGCATTCATGGCGCATCAGCTTGAACTTCTCAAGACAGCTCCCGATGGTAGCCATTTCGACGTGATCGCGACGCAGACTGAGCGATACGGTACAACGTTTAAGGAGACCGGTTTGTGGGACGAGTACCATCGCATCCAAAAGGAGAAAAATATTTCGATACGGTATTTAGGCGCTGAGGCACAACGCGAGCGCCTCGAGTGGCGAGAAAAGCACGAGCCGATGTTTGAATATCGAATTTTACCCAGATTGGCTATTGGTGCGATGAGTATCGAGGTGCGTCCGGGCAATGTCAGCTTCGTAACCTATGGCGACACCCTCGTGGATTTCACGCTTTCAGGCCAAGAGGTGGCGGAAAGTTACCGGCAGTTTTTCGAAACCCTGTGGGACTTGTCTAAGAAATAAGGGGAGGCGAGCTTGATTTTACTCCTCCCCTCCTTTCGTGGGATGGTTTTGGAGGCCGTTGACAGGTGGATTATACGGCTCAAAATGGTCGAATAGTGAGCAGGTCGAGTGCGCTTTTATAAGTCACACAAAATTATCATGGCAAATAAAATGGACATCGTGGAGAAGGTCGCCCAGACCATCGACTGCACCAAGGCCGACGCCGAGCGCGCGGTCGAGGCGATGATCGATATGATCACCCACACGCTGAAAAGCGGGCAGGAAGTGTCGATCGCGGGTCTTGGCATTTTCGAAGCAAAGATGCGTCAGGGACGCACGGGCCGCAACCCGCGCACCGGCGCCACCATCCAGATCAAATCGATGCGCGTCCCCAAATTCCGCGCCTCGAAGACGCTCAAAGACGCATTGAAATAATTCGTCTTGCACTCCAATCAGAAAAAGTCCCCGAGTGGGGATTTTTTCTTTGTTGTGCGGGATACCGGAATCGGACCGGTGACCTCAGTTTGGAAAACTGATGTTTTACCATTAAACTAATCCCGCGTTGGTACGCCAAAGCAGAAGCGGCGGCGACATTGGTACGTCGGAGCACTCGCGAAGACGACCGTCGCGCCATTAAATCATAAAACTTGAG
>DATMZK010000017.1:0-4250 GCA_035560295.1 Minisyncoccota bacterium
GCGTAGCACGCCAAGCGTCGCTCGAGTTCTTCAACGCTCTCGCGCTCATCTGCCGTCAATTCGAGACTCGGCAAGAGCGAACGAGATTTAATAAGCAGCAATGTGCTTGCAACCAAAATAAATTGCGCCGTTTCGCCAAGGGGTAATTGCGGCAGCTGTTCGATGTGCGCGAGATACGCGTCGCACACTTCGGCAAGCGAGATCTCGGAGATTGAAAGTTTGCGCGATTCGATCAAATCGAGGAGCGCCTCGAGCGGGCCTTCAAATGCCTCGCCTTTGATCGCGAATGTGTCAGTCATCGGAGCGTTCGAATTCAGGCGCCTCTGAAAGCCTGCCGTCGATTCGAGTCATGTCTCGCGGGAAGGCGGTCGCCTCTTTCACGTTGGGAATTTCAAGCATGCGCGCGGTGAATCGTTCAAGACCAGTGGATGAGCCACCGTGTGGCGGCATGCCGTATTTAAACGCTTGCAGATAGAACGAAAACTTCTCGGGATCCAATCCACGCTCTTTCATACGTGACACCAGCATGTCGTAGTCGTGGATGCGTTGCGCGCCGGAGTTGATCTCGAGTCCGCGGAAAAGAAGATCGAATCCGCGCGAAAACGGCGCTTCCGAAGGATGTTCGTAGGTGTAAAATGCACGCTTTTTTGTTGGGTAGCGTGTGATGAAGACAAAATCAGACCCTTTTTCTTTTTTCGCCCACTCGCAAATGTTTCGTTCATGTTCGGGTTCCATGTCGGGCTCATGCGGCACGCCGAGCACGTCGTGCGCCTCGGCTAATGTGAGCACTGGAATACTTTCGGGCATGAGGGGCGCCGCGGTATTGAAGCGAGCAAACATATCCGCATGTTTTTCAGTAACAGCTGTTACGGTGTCGCGCACCGCTTGCTCGAGTACTGCCATCGGCTCGCGCTCGTCTTCGATAAAGCCCATTTCAAAATCCATGCAGGTTGCTTCCGACAAATGGCGCGTGGTTGCCGATTTTTCTGCGCGAAAAATTTTGGCAACCGTAAAAGCCCGCTCAAACGGCCCGACCATGATTTGTTTGTAAAATTGTGGCGAAGTAGCGAGATACGCAACAGCGTCGCGGAAATAATCCACCTTGAATGCCGCCGCGCCGCCCTCCGCATCCCCTCCCACCATCACCGGCGCCATAAATTCGGTAAAACCTTGCGATTGGAGTGATTTTGCGAAGGCATCGAGAATGCTTGCCTGCATGGTGAAAATGTCCCGGCTACGCTCCGTGCGCAGGGTGAGCGGCAGATGATCGAGATGGGTCTCGAGGTGTAGTTCGGCATCCAGATCAAACGGAAGCGCGTGGGCTTTGCCCAAGATTTCCATTGATTCAATCTGCAGTTCGATATCGCCGTTTTGTTTTTCGGGATTGATGTTTTTTTCTGGACGTTGATTGACGACGCCGGTCACTTTCACCGCGTATTGTTGGCGAATTTCCTTTGCAGTCTCCATCGCTCCGCTTTTCGGAAGCACGACACCCTGCACCGATCCGCTCATATCTCTGAAATCAAAAAAAACGAGCTTTCCCTGATCGCGTCGTACCGTGACCGACGCGCCAATCTGTACGGTTTCGCCGATATGCTGTCGTAAATCTCCTATGAAAGTGCGGTTGTTCATATCGTGACACCAATTTTTTGCCGCACATCGACCATTTTTGCTGCTGCACGCTCCCCCGCTTTCGCCGCGCCGTCTTTTAATACTTTTTTAACCTCTGCATCGGAGATTGCCGCACGGCGTTCGCGCATGGGTGCGACGAGCGTCTCGATGTCTTCTATCAGGGCGTCTTTCAGGGCTTTGTACTTGCCGCGATTCGATTCGTAGAGCGGCGCGAGCTCAGTTTCGCTTTTGAACAAACGATGCATGTTGTAGACGTGCTCGGGTCTGTCGCCTTGTGAATCGGTTACGATCGACATGACGGCCTTGACGATTTCATCTTTGCTACCAAAGAGCGGAATGGTGTTGCCATAGCTCTTGCTCATTTTCTTGCCGTCGGTGCCAGGGACGACCGCGACCGCCTCTTGGATCATCTCTTTGGGTTCGACGAAGGTCTCGCCATAGGCGTTGTTGAACTTTGCCGCAATTTCCCGTGTGTATTCGATATGCTGGCGTTGATCTTGCCCCACTGGCACCACATTGGTGTCGTAGAGCAAAATGTCAGCAGCCATCAGAATCGGATAATCGAAGAGTCCGACGTTGGTCTCGAGGCCGCGCGCCGCTTTGTCTTTAAAAGCATGCGCAAGCTCCAAGAATGACATCGTGACAAGCGTATTGAAGATCCAAGTGAGCTCGGTGTGTGCTGGTACATCGGACTGTTGAAATAGAATCGCCTCGTTGGGATCGACCCCAATTGCAAGATAGTCGCGCACGACTCCCATAATGTTGGCGCGCAACTCTTCCGGGTTTTTCAGCGTGGTGAGTGCGTGGTAATCGACGACCATCAGCGTGCTCTCATATTGCGGATATAAATCAAGAAATGGTTTGAGGGCACCAAAGTAGTTTCCGATATGAAGTGCGCCGGATGGCTGGAGTCCGGTCAGAAGCCGTTGCATGGCCACATAGTAGCAGATAGGCGCGGGCGTTCACAAATGGGTTTTATAAAAAAGAGACGATCCAGGAGATCGTCTCTGAGGTTTGTGCTCAAGGCCTCGATTCAAGACCTTGCAGCGCGTCTTCCGCTGCACTCGTTTCAGCAGCTTTCTTTGTCCCACCAGTGCCCTCCCCGAGCAGTACGCCTTTCAAAAAGACACTGGTCGAAAACACCGCTTCTCGTGCAGACGGCGGGCTGACCTGTAGCGTGCGATAGAACAGGTTTGCCGCGCCTTCGGCCTGAAGAAGATCCTGCAACCGCGTCTTCGGCGCGATGTACAGTTTCCTGATAATGATGTCTTCGATCGAGGGATACAAATGTCGTTTCAAAAACGGTTCGACGGGTCGCATACCACGATCGAGAAAGAGCGCTCCCACGATCGCCTCGAAGGTGCAGGATAGTGCATGCAGTCGAATCGCCTCGTTGCCTGCGAGAAAGTCCTTGCGCTTTTCCGGCCCCATGACAATGAACGGCGGAAGGCCGATTTTCTCTGCGATGCCGGCGAACGTGCGATTGGAAACAACTTCACTCGAGACCTGAGTCACGAACGATGGATTGCGATCTTGGTAGAACCGGTGCAAATACAGCGCTACTCGGAGCGAGATGATCCGATCGCCGATAAATTCGACGCGCTCCTGCGTGGCAGCGTATTCCTTATCCTTACGCTCACTGCGATACGAGGGGTGCATAAGCGCTTCGGCAAGGAGCGCGGTGTCGATGAACCGTACGCTGAGCAGGTTCTGCAATTCGTCGAGGCGTTTTGGCGGGACAACATGCAGTGGCGTTGTCACGCGCTGTGATCTTTGGCTCAAAGCCATGAGGACCCTCACTCGTTGACTATCACTCTTAAAAAACTGTAATATAGATTGGTCTTTGGCACAAAGCGCCGCCGCTGCCTATTGCGTGGTTGGAAGTTCGACGATGAAGCGAGCGCCCTTACCCTCACCTCCCGATTCAGCCCAAATGTTGCCGCCGTGTGCGTCGACGATTTGCTTTGCGATGTACAATCCGTATCCGGTTGAGTGCACGTTGACCTTGAGCGAATCCTTGCCGCGGCCTCCCTCGGTAAAAAGGTGCTTCATGTCATCGGGAGTGACGCCCACGCCGCTATCTTGCACAGAAAAACGCAACTTCGCTCCGTCGAGCGACAAAGACACGGTAATGGTGCCCGTCGGCGTATATTTGATGGCGTTGTCGATGAGGTTACGAATCACATGACGCTCCAGTTTCTCAGCATCGCCAAGCATGTGGTATGAACCATCTGCAATAGTTGCATGCATCTCGAGACCTTTTTCTGCGGCATATTTCTGTTGCTCTGCGAGAGATTTCTCGACGATCGCTCTCATATCGAGCGGTTCTTTTTTGAAAGCAACCGTGCCTTTTTTCATGTTCGACGCGTCCAGAATGTCCATAATCGTCGCAACTCCCTTGCGCACATCAACAACAGCAGCCGTTGCCATTGTTTTCAGCGCTCCCGGTAGATCGCCATAATCGCCTTCGACGATCGAAGCGAACCCTGCCTCGCTTTTGGTCAGATACCCCTTGATCTCATGGCTGATGAAATGCAGCAAATTCTCTTGCGCTGCGTTCGCCTCTTCGAGCTGCTTGGTGAGGCGTGCGAGTTCGAGCGAATGTTTGTAAACGATTT
>DATMZK010000018.1:0-4013 GCA_035560295.1 Minisyncoccota bacterium
CTTGGTGCTCTCGACCATTCACACCAACGACGCGGTCGGCACCATTCCGCGCCTCACCAACATGGGGGTGGCGCCCTATCTCATTCCGCCGGTGCTCATTTGCAGCGTCGCGCAGCGTTTGGTACGTACACTTTGTCCGCAAACAGGAACCGAGGCGGAGCTCTCCGCTTCCGACAGACGCCATATCGAAGAGGAGCAGCAGTCGCTTCCCGAGAAGTACCGCTTCAAAATCCCGAACAAAGTCTTTGAGCCGGAAAAAACGCCGACATGCCCAACGGGGCTTCGCGGCCGTATGGCAGTGTTTGAGGTGTTGGAAATGTCTTCGGAAATGGAGAAAATAGTGCTTGATAACCCGGTCGACAGTAAATTGTGGACCGCTGCGCGCAATCAGGGCATGCTCACCATGCGCGAAGATGCTATTCTGAAAGCGTTCGACAAGCAGATCCCGTTTTCCGAAGTGAACACGCTCTCGTCGCTGCTTCTTGCAGGAGACGAAGAAGCGCTGGCACCCACGCCGCCCGTACCACCTGCTGCGGAAGAAGCAGCCGAAACACCCGCGTCATGACAAATCAACAACCAACTGGAAAAATAAACGTCATGCTCATCGATGACGATAAATTTCTTGCCGATATGTACGTGCAGAAATTTATGCAATCGGGGTACAACGTGCATGGCTGCCTTTCTGCTGCCGATGGCCTAAAGGCGCTGCGCGACGGCTTTGCGGCCGATGCCATTCTCTTTGATCTCATTATGCCCGGCGGCGACGGATTTTCTTTTTTGGAAACACTGAAAAAAGAGCAGCTTGCTCCAAAAGCAGTGAAGATTGCGCTCACCAACGAAATGAATGACGACGAAAAAACGCGCGTGAAAGATCTCGGTGGCGATCGCTACATTGTAAAAGCGACCATGATTCCTTCGGAGGTGGTCGCAGCGGTGGGGGAGGAGGTCGCAAAACGCAAATCGTAGCGACAAATCGGCCGGGAGTTGACCGGTGGGATTTTTTGTAGTACTATACAAGTAGGTTCAGAATAGAGATCAGAGGAGGGCAGAGTGGCAGCACTCTCGCAACTTGTTTTCGCGGCTGACTACAGCTGCAACCGCGCGGGGACTGAGATTTCCTCGACCGGTAAAATGGTTCTCGAGGCGGCAGTGCAATACGTACTCTACACTGCGCCGCCCGACGCCATGCTTTGTTACTGTGGCGTCGATGTGCCTGGAAGCGGCATGAACCCTCGGCAACATCTAGAGCGCAAGGATCGGATTGTCGCCGAGTGCACGATGAGTCCGAGCGAACACCTGCGCATCACGGCCTGCTCTTCGATCGAGGAGGCAGTAAACACGAAGGATCGGTTGCGTCTCTACAATGTAGAGCCCGAATCAATCGTCGTGTTTTGCGAATGGTGGCATTCGTGGCGAGTAGGGCTGATCTGGCGGCACGTGTTCCCAGGCTGCCATATCCGTATCATCACGAACGAGCACGTGCCCGGCGATGATTTCAACCATCCGCGCATGAGGAGCCGCGCGCAATGGATTGCCTACAACATTGCTGCGCTCGTCCCCACTGTGCTCTGGCTTTGTGGTTGGAACGGCGCGGCGAAGATCGCGCAACCAACCAAAGCATCCTGATTTCTCTCTCGGCCGGCGGAACACCCCGCCGGCTTTTTATTTGTGTGGATAGGCGACAGGCGCTCGGCGGAAAGGCGCTACAATGCATGGAATGGCTCTCGACTATCCCGGGCTCCTGAAGAAATATATCAACGTGCTGGTGCACGAGGGCGGTTCGGATTTGCACTTTTCAACCGGCGCGCACCCCACCATCCGCGTTGCGAGCAACCTTTCGCCTATGCTGAAAGAGCCGCTCCTCACGCCCGAAGACACCGCCGGGTTTGCTCAAGCGCTTCTCAACCCGGATCAATACGGTCGCTTTCAAACACTCAAAGAATTCGATTTTGCGTATCAGACAGATGAAGGCATTCGTTTTCGCTGCAATGCGTTTTTTCAACGCGGCGCCGTCGGTATCGCGATGCGTCTTATTCCCAAACAAATCCGTGCGATCAAAGAATTGAATTTGCCCGAAACGCTGCTCGCTTTCGCTCGCAAATCGCAAGGATTTTTCCTCGTTGTAGGTCCGGTGGGGCAGGGCAAAACAACGACCCTTGCGGCGCTGATTGATCTCATCAACACCGAGCGCATGGAGCACATCATCACGATCGAAGATCCGATCGAATATATTTTTGAACCGAAGCAGTCGATTGTCGATCAGCGCGAAGTCGGTATCGACACGCGCGATTTTGCAACCGCGCTCACGAGCGCCTTCCGCGAAGACGTCGATGTGATTTTGGTGGGAGAAATGCGCGATCACGCCACCATGGCAGCCGCGGTCACTGCCGCAGAAACCGGCCACCTCGTCTTTGCCACCATGCACACCAACGATGCGGCGCAAACGGTGGACCGCATCATCGACACGTTCCCGGGCGGGCAACAAGATCAAATTCGTCTGCAGCTCGCCGCTTCTCTCGCCGGCATCTTTAGTCAGCGCCTGGTGCCGCGCATTTCCGGCGGCCTCGTGCCCGCCTATGAGCTTCTGATCAACAACAAAGCCGTTGCCAACCTCATTCGCGAAAAACGTACACACGAAATCAACACCGTAATCGAAACCGGTTCGACCGACGGCATGATCGACATGAACCGCTCGCTTTCCGAACTCGTGTCACGAAACGAAATTTCCGTCGAAACTGCGTACCAATTTTCGCAAAACCCCAGCGGCCTCGAAAAATTGATCTAACATGGCTGTTTTCACCTATACCGGGCTCGATCAAGAGGGGAATAAACGCGAGGGCACGATCGATGCGGTGTCGATGGATCTTGCAATCGCCGCGCTGCAGCGCCGCGGGCTCGTCATCTCCGCAATCAATCCGCAAAGCGAAGGCGGCGGCCTCAACCGCCGCATCAAATTCTTAGAACGCGTGACGGGTGCAGACATCGTGATGCTCTCGCGCGAAATGACGACGCTCTTTGAGGCACAGGTGTCGGCGCTGCGTGCATTCCGATTGCTCGCCACCGAGGCGCGCACCCAAAAACTCTCCGAAATACTGACGGAAATCGGCAACGACATTCAGAGCGGATCGACCATTTCTGCGGCCCTCGCAAAATATCCGCACGTGTTCTCGGCCTTTTATGTGAACATGGTGCGCGCGGGCGAAGAATCGGGCAAACTCGACGAAACATTCGCCTTTTTGGCCGATTATCTCGATCGCAACTACGAAATCACGAGCAAGGCAAGAAACGCCTTGGTGTATCCGGCGTTTATTATTCTCACCTTCGGCATCGTGATGATCCTCATGATGACACTCGTCATTCCAAACCTTGCCACGATGTTGACACAGGCAGGGCAGGCGATTCCGATTTACACGCAGATTGTGATCGGCGTGTCGCTCTTTTTTGCGCACTATTTTCTTCTTCTCGCGATCTTCTTCGCGTTTATGGTCGTGTTTTTGTTTCGCTATGCGAGGACGCCAGCCGGCATCATTGTGGTTGCCCGCGCCCGCCTTGGCTTACCTGCAATCGGCGGCATCTACAAAAAAATCTTTCTTTCACGTATTGCGGACAACCTCTCGACCATGCTCAACAGCGGCATCCAGATTCTTCGCGCACTCGAGATCACGGGCTCGGTGGTCGAAGATCCTATCTACGAACACATTCTTGCGCAGGTTGCCGAAGAGGTGAAGGGCGGCTCGCCACTTTCGGAGGCCATGCGCAAACACCCGGAAATTCCCGGCATCATGGTTGCCATGATCAAGATCGGCGAAGAAACCGGCAACATGGGGGTGATTTTGCAGACGATCGCCCGGTTTTATCGCCGCGAGGTCAACAACGCCGTCGACACCCTGGTGTCGCTCATCGAGCCGTTCATCATCGTCATTTTGGCCGTGGGCGTCGCGGTCCTCCTTGCCTCGGTGCTGCTGCCGATTTACAACATCGCCTCGAGCTTCTGATCACCTCACGACGTTCGT
>DATMZK010000019.1:0-3098 GCA_035560295.1 Minisyncoccota bacterium
TCCTGATCTTTGGGAGAAGCGGAATGGTCGATAGCGTGAGCGGGGATGCGCAATCGCACGAATTGCGTTTGCGAGCGGTGGCGCGGATGGATGCTGCTGCGGTGAAAGCTGCGATCGCGACGCGAGACGGTCTGCGCGCTGGGTGGCCCACGGAAGACAGCGGCAAGTGGCACTGGTGCAGACTGAAGCCGGAGCGGGGCAACAAGCAAAACCTCACGCCCGTGCGCGCGTGTTCCTCGGCTGAGGCAGCGGTATTTGCCGATCTCATCGCGACCTCGAAAGTCGTGTTGCGGGTGGTCAGCACTTGCAACCGCGGTCTTTGGGCGTTCACCTCGATCAGCTGATCTTTTTTTGCCGCCGCGCTCAGCGTGGCGGCTTTTTTCAATCTTCTAAAAAAGAAGCCCGCGCAAAAGCACGGGCTTTTTCAAAAGGGAGATCATCGTAAGCGTTGACCTCCTTGCGCAGCGTTCATCTGCGTGATCATGCTGGTGATCGCCGCGCATGGCTGGAGCGCGGTTCTCCTGGTAGCTTCGATCAGATCCCAGCCCTGCACACCTCGATACGTGAGCAGTTCTTTGTAGGTTGAGCAGATTTTGGCAAAAGCGGTCTGTTCTGAGGTCGGCTCCTCCCACGCATTCGCTGTGGAAGCGAAACCGATCGCAACCGCAAGCGACAGCAGCAACACCCAGGTCTTCATGTGCGCAACTCACCTGAAAGAACAATCGGACGCCCGTCGTCCGCCGTAGTCTTCATAATTCTATCATCCGCTTCATACAGCAAGTGAAGAAAACATGAAAACGGGTGTATACTTTCCACAGAATTTGCCCGGTAAAGGCAGAATCGGAAAAGCGCATAGTCGCATGAGACTTCCTGCGCAACTCCGCGATCCTCGGGAGGAGACTCTAAGCGCGCCGATCTTTTTTGGCGCGCTTCCTACTATTATGTTTTTCAATATAAAAAAACCGGCCAGGAATGTGTTCCTGGCCGGCGGCAATTCACAATGCGAGTTCTTCGGCGCACGCTGCGGCGAGCGCCCGCAAGTCGTCTTCGTAGCCCATCTGTGCGCGGAACGCAAAGGTATACGAGCTCGCAAGATCGCGCCTGCGATCTTGGTCGAGCGCGAGCGACCATGGCGGAGGCGATGCAGTGTATCGCTTTCCCGCCTGCGCCCGTTCGAGCGAGGTGTCGAGAAACACATGCTTGCCCGGCGGAAATTGCGCGAGGATCTCCGCGCGCTCTTCGCTGCTCAAACCCTGCGCATCGTCGAGCCCGCGCTCGAGCGTCAGCGGTCCGCGGTCGAACACGACCACTTCCGCCCGCGCTCGCCGCACGGCATCGAGTATCAACGATGCTGCACGCCGATACTCGGTGGGCCAGAGGTGGTAGACATTGCTGCCGAGCGCCTGATTCACCTCGGTGAACGGCGCGCAGTAGAGCACCTGGTGCCCACGCCGCCGCAACTCTTCGACGAGCGCATGACAGAACGGTGTCTTTGCCGCGCCGTCTTGCCCCTCCACGTAGATCCGCAGCGCACTCATGCGCCGATCCTTTCGCAAAATACCTCCCACTTGCGCAGCACATCTGCGTGACTGCCGCCCGCTCTCCACACATCTTTGTCGAGCGAGCCGTCTGCCGCACGGAAGCGTCCGCAGTCAGGCGAAATTTCGCCAAACACGGTGGTGCCGAGTTCGTCGATAAAAAGGCACAGATCGTAGATTGCGATGCCTTTTGATCCGAGGAAGGTTTCGAGCACGTCGGCTACCGCGCGAGCGGTCGGTCGGGCGGCAGTCGTGTCGATGAACCAATCCGCGAAATCCGAGAATGGCACATCTGGCAGTCGGGAAGTCTCGTCGACGATATGCTCTCGCAACACGGGATCGTCGGAGTCATATCCCGAAAGGATTCTCCCGGCGACCAGTTCGCCTTGCTCGCGACTGCGCAGCGGATTGCGCCAATCAAATCGAATGACGCGCTCGGGCAAACGCTCATCTGCCAGGAGGACGTATCCGGCGTATTTCCGGTGGGAGGCGCGAACTCGCGCTCCCGCCAAAAAATGACACGTTTTGGGCGTCGTACCGGAGAGGTTGTTCTTGATGATCACCTCGATGGGAGGCGCCCGCAAGACTTTCTGCATGTCTGTCTTCGTGAGATCGAGCGGCACAAATTCAGGCGTGCCGTACTTGGCCGTCTCCGCTGACGTCGGCAAGACGAGCCGCGCGAAGATGTAGTTGGTGCCGATGTGCTCGTAGGCGTGGGCGATGCCCATCTCGCGGAGCACTTCGACGAGCACTTTGCATGCGCGCAACCGAAGCTTGTCCGATCCGGGAATTACCGCGTACCGGTTGTAGGTGTAGGAATATACCGTGGGCAACAGTCGGATGGCCACGCGGCCGCCGCCGATGTAGCGCACCTCTTTACTCTCGCCCTTGGCTACCAGCGGTAGCCCGGCAAACCACTTCTCGCCCCACTCTTTATCGCTCAGCATGGCTCAAGCTCCTTCTGTATTCTCTGAGCGGGAGGCTACCATGCACCCGAATCAATCACAATTTGCCCGCTGTTGAGGCATTTCCCGACTATTTACAAACATATTTTAATGTTATATAATACAGACAGTTACATAAGCAACCGGGCGAGCGTGCCCAAGGGAGAGCGAAATGAGCCAATTCTTGTTGGATTTGGAAGTCGCCATCTTCAAAGCGTGGGGCGAGGCCGGCCACATCGCCGAGAGCCTTGTCGCAGCGAGGGTCGCCGCAGACCAATGCACCGACCAGCATGCCGAGCTGATGAAGAACTTTACCAACCAGGCGATACCGGATTTATCTCCGGCGACCGTCGAATTGCTCCGGGTCAGGCATCCCGAGTTTTGCAGCAGCGAAACGGGCCAAGCCGCTTTGAGTCAGCGAGTTCGCGGCATCAAGAAAAGCACACGCGCGGCGAATGCGGCAGCAAATCTGTCCCACGCCCAAGACATGTTCTGGCTCTGGGTGGGGACCGGGCTGCTTGAGGAAGATGGCGCGGTGGCTTCGCTACAGGATATTCATTCGAAGCTGCGCGAGTCGATACGTCGGTATCGCACCTGCCAAGCCCGGATTGTCTCC
>DATMZK010000020.1:0-4046 GCA_035560295.1 Minisyncoccota bacterium
TTAAGCACATGCGAGCGACGCTCGGGGCCGAGCATGACCTTTTCTATTGAGCGGATGAGATCATACTGCGTAATCTCTTTGCGATTTTCGCGCGCTGCAAGAATCGCGCCTTCGTTCATCAAGTTACCAAGATCCGCGCCGGAAAAGCCGGGCGTACGTTCGGCGATCACCGTCACATTTACATCGGGGCCGAGCGGCTTCTGGCGTGCGTGCACTTTCAAAATGTCCTCGCGATCTTTGCGGTCGGGCAAATCGATGGTGACGCGGCGATCGAAGCGGCCTGGGCGAAGGAGCGCCGGATCAAGCACATCGGGGCGGTTGGTTGCGGCCATGACGATGACTTTTTCGTTGGGTTCGAAGCCGTCCATTTCCACCAGAATTTGGTTGAGTGTCTGTTCGCGCTCATCGTTGCCTCCGCCCACGCCCGTGCCACGCACGCGGCCGACCGCATCGATCTCATCGACGAAAATAATTGCTGGCGCGGATTTTTTGGCGTTGTTAAAGAGATCGCGCACACGCGAAGCGCCGACACCCACAAACATTTCCACGAATTCCGATCCCGAGATAGAAAAGAACGGCACGCCCGCTTCCCCTGCGACAGCGCGCGCAAGCAGCGTTTTGCCGGTGCCAGGAGCGCCCATCAGAAGCACGCCTTTTGGGATGCGCGCACCGATCTGAATAAATTTTTTCGGATTTTTTAGAAAGTCGACGATCTCAAGCAGCTCCTGCTTGGCCTCGGCTGCGCCCGCCACATCAGCGAACGTCACCTTTTGATTGAGATCTTCCGGATTCACCAAACGCGCCATCGAGCGACCGAAGGTAAACGCCTGCATGCCGCCTTGGCGCAGTTGTCGCGAGAGGTACCAGATCAGTCCAAAGAGAAGCAGCGCCGGTACTATAATCGGCGCGAGTTCAAGAAACCAAAAACGCACACCGCCCTCATCTTGCACCGTCACTTTCACTGCATCGAGCTTGGCCGGCACGACGCCATAATTTGCAAACGTCTGCGAGAGCGAGCTTTCGGTTTCTTTGTGCGATGTTTTCTGCGTATTGTCGGTGTAGGTGGCGGTTACGGTGTCGCCTTGCACGGTGATAGTCGTAATTTTTCCGGCATTGATATCGCCCGCGATCTGCGAAATCGGTACCGTTTCCTGCGATGTTGCAATGTACTGTCGCACTGCCGAATAGCCAGCCGAGAGCAAGATGAAAATAAACAGCGCGAGGGCCATTTGCACCCAAATAGAGGGGCCACCCGACTTTTTGCCCGTTGGCGGTTTGTTGCCTTTTTTGGTGCCGTTTGGAGTTGCCATGACGCGCGCACTATACCTTTTTAATCGCGCGGGTGCAAAAAATCCCCCTCGCCAGCGATTGACGAGGGGGAAAATAAAATCGGCGCGAGGTTACGCGGCGACGCGCCTTCTAATCTGCCGCTTCCATGCCGCCTCGACTGCCGGGCGATCATTTACGAACCACCGATCGCGTTTGAAACTGAAGCCGTACGCTGAAGCAGAGAAAATGCTGATGCCGAACCCGTTCAGAATCCTCCCGTAATCTCCGAATACTTGCCCGATGATGCAGTGAGCGGCTTGTCCAATGTTGAGGGTCTCGACATCGACGCTCTCTGCCCATTTCGGACGCTTTTTGTCGAGTAGGCGTGCGCCTCTTGCAACACGCATCCATGCCCAATTGATTCCAAGCATAGCCATCTCCTTCGCTCCGCAGTTGCGGCCAAGATTTAACCATCAAAGCTAGATTCACGCAAACACAGGAATGCTGCCCGTTTATTTTATTGTATAGTGCCGATATGAGTCTGATAGAAAACAGCCGAGCAGGATTTGACTACGAAATACTCGAGACGCTCGAGGCGGGTTTGGAATTGCACGGCTACGAAGTGAAATCACTGCGCGCAAAACGCGGCTCATTGAAAGGCGCGCGGGTGGTCGCGCGTGGCGGCGAGGCGTATTTGGTGGGCGCTTCTATTCCGGCCTGGCAAGTTGCCAACGCCCCCAAAAGCTACGAGCCCGATCGGGTGCGTCGGCTTCTGCTTAATGAGAAGGAAATCGCCCATATTGCGAGCGCCGAGGGGAAAGCAGGGTTGACAATTATCCCCTTAAAGGTGTATAATAGTGGTCGGAATCTGAAGCTTGGCCTCGCTATTGTGCGTGGAAAGAAAAAGGAGGATAAGCGTCAGAGTATTCGAGCGCGCGAAGAAAAGCGCTCGATGGAAAGAACCTTGAAAAAGAAATAGCTGTGAAGCGAGCCGTTCGCGAAAAGAGAAATGAAGTGCTCTTTTCGGGGGTGACTGGCTTCGACAGAGAAACCGGTGTGTGTTTGCGCGCTCTGAGAGTGAACAACTCTCTCAAACTGTTCAAACACTTCAAGTGCGAACAAAATTGCACGGGCAGTGCTCTCGCCAATTCAATTGGCAGACCTGCAGCCCGCTTACGCATACGTTGCCTAAGCGCCGTCCACCAATCCAATGCTTGATCAAGATTGGCTGGGCGTAAAAATTTCAAGCACTCGCACGCGCTGCCTGACGCGCGCGTAAGACAAAGGCTCGACCATGCGCGCTTTGGTGCATCTTTTATGTGCATGGTCTAAATCTCAAGATGTTCTACAGGGTGTAGACACATTCACACACTTTTCTTTGGACCGGGGTTCGATTCCCCGCACCTCCATAATTTGACAAAGAGCATACCCTAACGTATGCTATTTCCAGTTCCAAGTCCAATATCTGTGGGAGAAAAGGCCGTGCGGAAACTCATCGCGCTGCTCTTTGGTTGGGATGCGACTCCTCGCCAAACAACTTTCAACTACAAATACCTGCGACATCCGTTTGATGACTTCCAGTATTTTTCGGTGAAAGCGAGCGACCAGCCCAGCGCCGACGAGCTCGCCGTGGAGCGCTTCACCGAAATGTTCAGGGGCCGCTTAACCGTGATGACGGAATTCTGGCCGGCCTAACGCAAATCACCCCGCGCAGATCGAGCACCGCTGCTCTCTGCGGCGGGGCTCTTTCTTTTTCTTAGCTCTTGAATGTCTTGAAGAATTATTCCTGGTCGATTCCCTTTTGATCAATTATTGACATAAATTTTATATATTATATAATCGAAGCTGATCAATAACGCGTTTACCTGGATCATCAATGGAGGGCCGAGATGGCGAACAGCGAAAAAAGGCGTTGGTGGGAAATCGTACTGGAGAGCATGAAGAGCACGCTCTCGAGCATCGAAAGCATGGAATGCCGAGATGCGTACACGTTCAGCCGGCATATCACGACCCTGAAAGCGGAGGTGCGCATGCTTATCTTGCCGCTTTTGGCCGTCGAAGATGTGCCGCCCGAATTCAGACCGGAGGTCGCGCGCGAATTGACCGCGATGGCCGAAAGCCTCGCTCTCCCCGACCGGTCTGCGTTCGAGGAAGTGCTAAAACTCTATCGATAAAGGAGGCCACGATGCGTAGACATGGATCAACCGCCTGGTACATGGCAACCGGAGCGGCTGACGAGCTCCTACGTATGGCAAGACTGCTTGCCTTGCAGAGCGCCGAGACGGATTCGGATTTCGCCTTCTCCGTCGACTGGGCGCTGCGCCACGGCGGCGTCAGATGCGAGCAGCTGGCGCGAGCGTTTGGCACCGATGTCCAGACTGTGCAAGGTTGGGCCAACGGATGCTGGCTACCGGAGGATGCCGGACGGCGGCAGGTGCTCGACTGGATCATCGAAAAGATCCAAGAACGCGCGGCCGAACTCGACGCAAAGAACGAGTTCCCGGTCGATCGACGACCTCGATAAACGCTACAAACCCACTGCCCCGGCACTTGCCCGGGGCTCTTTTTTTAAATGCTTTTGCAGAGCGGGTACAATAGATGCATGCACATGCGTCGGTTTGCGTATCTTTGTTTTGCCGGGGCGCTTATTTTAATCGCCGCAGCAATGGGAGTACACCAGACGCAGCCGGCATTGAACGAATCGAGTGCCACGTCCACCCCTTCCACTTTCAACGCAGCCGAAGCCACCACCACGCCCGGCTACTATTCGGTCGTGC
>DATMZK010000021.1:0-2829 GCA_035560295.1 Minisyncoccota bacterium
ATGCACGCATTGCAGCAGGGGAGGAGCCAGAATATTTCGACAAAGAATTTTTGCGCTTGTGGTTTAAAGAACACTCCGATCCTTACAAAGACACCACGCTTCCCGAAGCGCCGGCAGATCTCATTGCCGAACTTTCGCGCCGGTACATTGAAATGTACGAGCAGATAACCGGTGAAAAATTCGTGCCGGGAGCAGAGCCGATCATTCCACGCATCGATGCCAATCTGAAAAGTTATGCCGTGTAAGGCATTGCACGTGTAGTGGCAGATGAGTACAGTGCTTCAAGTCTGAGAAAGGAATAAACGTATGACCGAACAACTCCCCCTGAATGAACTGACTGCCGTGAGTCCTATAGACGGGCGATATTGGAGTAGGACAAAGGTGCTCTTAGAGCATTTCAGCGAATTTGCGCTCATTCGCGCGCGCGTATTGGTTGAATGCGAGTATCTTATCGCGCTTGCAAACGCTGGCGTCGTCCGCGCGTTTTCGAAAGAGGAGACGGAATTCCTACGTTTCATTCCGCAGATTTCGCTCGATCATGCTCGGGAAGTGAAAGAAATCGAGAAAACGACCAACCATGACGTGAAGGCCGTCGAATATTTCATCAAGAAACGACTGGAAGGCACTTCGCTTGCGGACGTGTCCGAGTGGGTGCATTTCGCGCTTACCTCGGAAGATGTGAATAGCGTGTCCCAGGCGCTTTGTCTTCGCGATGCGCTTGAGAATGTAATTATTCCGACACTCGCTTCTCTCAAAGAAGGGTTGCGCGCGATTGCGCTTTCGGAGGCGAATACCGTGATGCTCGCAAGAACTCACGGACAACCCGCGTCTCCAACAACCTACGGCAAGGAGATTGCCGTGTTTGTTGCTCGTCTCGAGAGACAACTGAAGCAAATCAACCAGACCGCGATTCTCGTGAAATGGGGCGGCGCGACGGGAAATTGGAATGCGCATGTCGTGGCACTCCCGGACACCGATTGGGTCAAGCTCGCGTTTACGTTCGTCCAGTCTCTGAATACGGATCACGGGATTGTACTCGAGCTCAACGACGTAACGACCCAAATCGAACCGCATGACACCTTCGCCGAACTCTTCGACAACATGGGTCGTATCAATACGATTCTCCTCGATCTTTCGGAAGACCTGTGGCGCTACATCTCCGACGATTGGGTTTTGCAAAAACCAAAAGCCGGTGAGGTCGGTTCGTCCGCCATGCCGCATAAAGTGAACCCGATCGATTTCGAGAATGCAGAAGGGAATTTTGGCATCGCCAATGTTCTCTTCGAACATTTTTCTCGGAAACTGCCGGTATCCCGGCTGCAGCGCGACCTGTCTGACTCGACGGTGACACGCGCATTTGGCACCGCATTTGGTCACTCGCTCGTCGGCTACCTTTCGCTTCTTTCGGGATTTCGAAAAGTATCAGCCGATCGGGGCGCGATGCTCGAGGCCGTTGTGTCTCGTCCAGAAGTTCTCGCCGAAGCGATCCAAACGATTCTGCGTGCCGAAGGCGTCGAGGCGCCCTACGAGCAGTTGAAGGAGTTGACGCGAGGCAAGCAAATCACACTCGAGGCGCTCGCCGCGTTTGCCGATTCGCTGCCTGTGAGCGATGCCATCAAGCAAAAAATCAAGGCTTTGCGGCCTGAAACGTACATTGGCCTCGCTGCACACATTGCCACCCAATAGTGCGTTGACACACGCAATAGGTGCGGTACGTTGAACATGTTCCGTCCGACACCACGGACATTGTGAAGGTTGAACCGATGCATGATCTTTTGACCAAGACCGGCATCCTCTCCAGCAAGGAGACGATTCTCGGCAAGAATGGCTCGATCATCAAGCGTCTGACGATCAAGCAGATCTAGCCCTGGGCTGAAGCTCGGGTCCCCACCTTAAGTTTTTTCATTTGTTCTTAGGGTCGTCACATCGCGTGACGACCCTTTTCTTTTGCATCGCCAGGGGGGGCGATTTAGTCAGTTCGCATGGCCAAGTTGACCCACGGCGGAACAAAAGATATCGCCACAAAAGGGGGCTCTTGACAAGGACTTGCGGGGTGTGTACACTCCCGAAGTTCGCACTTTCGCGAATGTCCCGACAACGGCTAAGGAGGCCCTGTCATGTTTACGCGACCGACTTTCGAGTGACCAAGCTCCGGATGATCTTTTCTTCGACGTTGTTCAACGTCCAGATCGACGGCTCGACCGCCGCGGCGCGCATCTCCGGCGCCGGCGACTGGCCGACCCCCTGATCGACCGGGCGCCGGGCGTCTAAACAAGATTTAGCGCCCGAGCCCACGAACCGGACCCCATCCACCTTCATTGCGTGGATGGGGCTCCTTCTTTTTATTTTACTGCTTCAAGCCCAAGCCCGTGCGAATGAGATACAAGTTGATACCAATCAGAACCACGATGAGGCCAAGGAGCACGCCTACGCAGAGCCAGATGGAGACGTCTGCGAATCCAAGAAAGCCATACCGAAAACCATTGATGAGATAAAAAAGCGGATTTATATACGTGACATACTGCGCCGCCTGCGGCAGCGAATGCACTGAATAGAAAATGCCGCCGAGGTAGGTGAGCGGTTGCAACACGAACGTCGGCACGATGTTGATCGCGTCGATCGATTTTGCATACACGCCGTTGATGAGACCAGCGAGCGAAAAGAGTACCGAGGTGAAAATCGCGAATGCCAGGATGATGAGGAGGCTGTGGATCGATACCGCAAGTCCGGTGAAAAAGAGCGAAATCAGAAGCACCAGGAGTCCCACCAAGACACCACGGATGACGCCGCCTGCCACGAAGCCCGCGATCATAAGCCACGGCGGCATCG
>DATMZK010000022.1:0-2822 GCA_035560295.1 Minisyncoccota bacterium
ATGTACACGACCTATAAGAACAAGATTATTTCGTTCTACACACGCCACCGTCGTATGCCGGGATATGCAGAAATGATGCGGATCACTGGATTCCGCTCGAAAAACGCGGTGTTCAAGCTGATCGAAAAAATGGTCGACGAGGGTGTGGTGGCCAAAGACGCTCGGGGCAAGATCGCGCCGACGCGCCTCGCGTGGAGCGTGCCGCTGCTCGGGCTCGTAGAGGCGGGCTTCCCATCTGCCGCCGAGGAAGAATTGCTCGACGTGATGAATTTCGACGAATTCCTCGTCCCCAACAAAGAGGCAACCTACATTCTGAAGGTGAAAGGTGATTCCATGATCGACGCCGGCATTCAGCCCGGCGATATGGTGGTGGTAGAGCGCAAGGCCACGTACAAGCCGGGGCAAATCGTGATCGCGATGATCGACGGCGAGTACACGATGAAATATTTGCGTAAAAAACAAGAGAAATATTTTCTCGAACCGGCCAACGCGAAATACAAACCCATCTATCCGTCGCAAACTTTTCGCGTGGAGGCGGTGGTGACTGCTGTGGTGCGCAAATACTGATATGAGTGGCGGAACTCTTGCTCGGTGCTTGCTTTTTGGGGTCGCTGTCTGCGGCTGCTGCCGCAGCGTTCCCTCTTGCGCCGTCGCGCTGCGAGAGACCCCAAAAAGCAACCACCTCACCGAGTTCCGTTTGGCGTATACCGTATGACTTGGGGCTATTCGCGTTCGTTTCCGCGCGCCATCATACATGTCGACGGTGATTCTTTTTTCGCCTCCTGCGAAGTGGCCAAAAATCCGCATTTGCGCGGCAAGCCCGTCATCACGGGCAAAGAGCGCGGCATTGTGTCGGCGATGACCTATCAGGTGAAAGCGCGCGGCGTGAAGCGTGGCATGAAATTGCATGAGGCAAAAAAGTTGTGCCCCGATGCAATCATTCTGCCCTCGGATTACGAAACCTACTCCATTTTTTCGGAGCGCATGTATGCAATCGTGCGTCGCTACACGCCCGCAGTCGAAGAGTATTCTATAGATGAGTGCTTCGCCGATCTCACGGGTCTGCGCCGTGCGCTTGGGATGTCGTACGAGCAAATGGCCGAGAAAATACAGCGCGATCTTTTGGTAGAACTTGGGATGACCTTTAGTATCGGGCTTTCTGCCACGAAGGTCTTGGCAAAGCTCGGCTCCCGCTACAAAAAGCCAGCCGGGCTCACCGCAATTCCGCTTTCCGAGGCGCCGACCTTTTTGGCCCGCACCCCCGTCGAACAAATTTGGGGGGTGGGACCAAACACCGCTGCCTATCTGCAGAAATACGGCATTCGTTCGGCCCTCGACTTTGCGCACAAAGACGAAACCTGGGTGCGGCGCATGCTCACCAAGCCCACAATTGAGATTTGGAAAGAATTGAATGGGGAAGTGGTGCAGGAGCTCGACACCATCGGCCGGCATACGTATCAATCGATCAGCAAAACAAAAACGTTTACGCCGCCCTCCACAGACCCGGCATTTGTCTATGCGCAGCTTTCCAAAAACGTCGAAAACGCATGCATCAAAGCACGGCGATGGAAGCTCGCGACACCGCAGATTTTCTTTTTTCTCAAAACGCAGGATTTCAAATACCACGGCTACGAAATCAAGCTGCCGCACCCAAGCGCTGCGCCGCAGGATCTCTTGCGGCAAATCGCCACATACTTTCCGCTCGTATTTCGTGCGGGCACGCAGTATCGCGCAAGCGGTGTCGTGCTCCTAAAACTTGCCGACAACACGTCGGCGCAGCTCGATCTCTTTGGCGCGGTAGAAGAATCCGAAGGGTTTCGGCAGGTGTTTGAGAGCGTGGATGCGATGTCGGAAAAATATGGCAAACACGTGCTCTTCCTCGGCTCGAGCTTTCAAGCCATCACCAACGCCGCTCCCGCCCGACCGGGCGACCCTGGTCGTTCGGGCGGGCACCTTTCTGCACGCGGCGATTTGCCCGAGCGCACACGCAATTTATTCAAAGGCGAAACGGTCCGCCGCCGGCTCAATGTGCCGATGATGGGGGAGGTGGTGTAGCGGGATGCGTGCAGATCTTGCTTTTCTCTATATTTATAGTATAATCTCTTTGGATGTAGATGCGGGTTGAACGGCAACATCCCCATCTCGTTGAAATTTGACACTTGCCGCAGAGGGAAAACAGATGCACAGATTACGCCTCGCGATCGGGGTCGTTCTCGCCATCGGAATTTTCGTTGGCTGGAACTACTTTAATCCTGGATACGACCAATACGACGTCTCCCGGGTTGGCAAGACGCTCGTCCAGTCGGCGTCGCCATATCACATGCCCTTTCCGTACCTTGTCGGCATGATCGGCCTCGCCTACATTCTGAGCTGGCTGCAGGTCGTCGACCAGTGGAATCGGCGTCCAATCATGCTGTTCGGCCGGTACTACAAAACGCTCCGACCCGGCATATCGCTCGTCGAGCCGCTGATGTTCCGACCGCTCCAGGATGTGCCCGTGCAGGACGTGGTGAAAAAGGTCAAGGCGCCACAGGTCCAGACCAAGGACAACGTCGGTATCGGGTTGACCGGCCTCCTCACGTTTCGCATCGACGAGACACGGATCGAAGCGGCGGTCGTCGAGGTCGAAGACGTCATGGACGCGCTCATTCAGCGAGCGCTCTCAACACTGACCGACACCGCCGGCATCACGGAGCTCGATGGGTTCCTCGAGCATCGCGACAGGTTCTGCCAGGCCATCAAAGAGGTGCTGCAGAAACGAGTCGAAAAGTGGGGCGTTACCGTGCAAGCGTTCGAGCTGCAGGGCTTCACGATCAACGACG
>DATMZK010000023.1:0-3711 GCA_035560295.1 Minisyncoccota bacterium
AGCCGCTTCAACGCAGTTTTTTGCGCCGCCGCGAGGCGAATGTGCGTTTCAATCGCGTCCGAAGATTGCATGGCAGCAGTATACCCGCGGTTATACACACCCGCCTCTTTGCACGCGCGGCGCGTATCGGTACTATATTCGTGTTTAGAAATAATTTTTGTATTTCTATGGATTACGACGACGATTCGCGCCGCCGTGGAGGCGACTTGGAGGAGCTTTCCGAAGATTCGGTTGCAGAACTACTCGGCGACGAAGATGAAACTGAAGACGACGAGGTAGAGACCGAAGAACCAGAAGAGCGCGACTTTTAAGATTCTTCATTTGCGCTTTATTCATGAACGGGTAGTCTTACCGGATGCATACTATTCTTCGTTACCTGGGCACCGTTGCTGCCGTTTTAATCACCGTCTATTTGGTTCCAGGCATTTCGGCGCCAGGCGGATGGATCTCGATTTTTCTACTCGCCCTCGTGTGGTCGGCGATTTCGTTGGTCATTAAGCCCGTGTTGCAAATCTTGGCGCTCCCGATCACGATTCTCACCTTCGGCATCTTTTCGTTGATTCTGAACGCGCTCTTGTTTTGGCTCGCGGCGGCCATCGTGCCGGGCTTTACGGTGAGCGGATTTCTCAGTGCGTTCCTCGGCGCCATCGTGCTCTCCATCCTCACCTGGCTGATTCACGCGGCTTTATAGTGCATGCTAGAGTGGGCAAATGCCCGCATTTTGTTATTTCAATGGCACGATTATGCCGGTTGCCGATGCGAAAGTTGGCATCTATGACATTGGCCTTTTGCGCGGATTTGGCATCTACGAAGCGCTGCGCACCTTTGGCCGCAAGCCATTCCACTTGGCCGATCACCTGAAGCGTTTTCATGTGTCGGCAGAAGGTTTGGGTCTCCACATTCCGGCGAGCGACGAAGAAATCGCACACACGATCGATGAGCTGATCGCAAAAAACATTCCCGAAGGTCGCGAAGCGCTCGCGCGATTCATCCTCACTGGGGGACCGGCACGCGCGGGCATTGAGCACGATCAAAATGTGCAGCAAACTTTTTACATCCTCGTCGAACCGCTTGATCCGATTCCAGCCGACGTGCTCACGCGCGGCTGTTCGCTGATCGTGTTTGAACACCAGCGGCCGTTTCCCGCAACCAAAACAACCAACTATATCCAAGCGGTACTCCTCCAAGACGAGCGCAAAGGGGCCGGCGCGCTTGAAATTTTGTACACCTCGCAAGGCAAGGTGCTTGAATGCGCAACCTCGAATTTTTTCATCATTAAAAACGGCACCATCGTCACGGCGAAAAAAAATATTCTCGAAGGGATTACGCGCAATGTCACAATCGATGTAGCGAAAAAAGAATTTCCCGTTGAAGAGCGGGATATTTCTGTCGACGAACTTTACGAAGCCGACGAAGCGTTCCTCACCTCGAGCTTCAAAGACGTCGTGCCTGTTGTCGATGTTGGTGGCAAAAAAATAGGAGAGGGAGTGCCCGGCACAATCACCAGGCGCGTGATGGCATTATTTGCAGCAGCCGCGCAGAGCTAGGGAAGCGTTGGCGTTGGCATCGAGAGCGGCAGAATGTGTGAGTCTCCGCCGTCTCCTGAGCCGTGAGAATCGCCCTGCGAATTCCCGTCACCCGCATCAATCTGCGCGCTGCTCGATGCTTCGATGCTACTCGAGGTCGCCATCGTACTGTTTGATGAAGTGCTCTGTGCCATCAGTGCGGCGGTGTGACCCATAAGTACATGTTGTCCCGATCCGCGATGCCGTTCCCCCGAAGCGGTTCCCGTACCCTCCGTTGGTACGCCGATCACGAGTCCGGTTTTTGCGTGGATGGCGGCGGAGGTTTTCAAAAATACGCCGATTTGTTCGGCTGCGCTCAGCGCCGTTTGAAATGCGTTCATCGCATCCGAGGAAGCGTCTTTGGCAAGAAAAATGTGTCCGCCGGAGATGGTCGTGCTTGCGCTCGCAATTTCAGAATCGACGCTTTGCGCCGAAGAAGAGGCAAGGGCGTCTGAGGAATCTTGCGCAAGTTGCACCGATACATCGAGTTGCTGTTTTGCCGCTTGTCCCATCGCTGCAGCGACAACCGAGCCAACTGCGGGCGAACTCGAAGAGGCGCTCGCAAGTATCTGTGCCACACTCGCGCGAACTGCGGCGATGCGATCGCGTTTCGATTGTATGGCCGAGGCAAGGTGCGCGGTCGGAGCGTCTTTGACCGTGCCCACCTGCGCGAGTACCTGTTGGTAGGCGGAGAGCTGCGCTTCAAATGAAACCGCGGCCTCGTTGCCATCACTCGGGCTCGTGCTTGCGACCTCGTCGATTGCAGCGATTGCTGTTTGTGCGTGCTCATCGAAATTGGACTGCAGCATCGCCTCGGTCGAACTCGAGAGGCGACCTTCTGCGGCAAGCGTTGCCGCTTCTTGCACGCGTGTGCCAGCGACATTGGTTGCCCATGCTGCTTTTGCCGAGGATGATACCGCAAGCGCGCCTGCAACCGGCTCATTAATGTTTGTTTTGATCGAATACAACGCATCACCCGGAAGTGCGTTTTGTGCCGCGTATGAAATACCGGCCGATGACGCAAACACCGCAGCAACGAGGGTGAGCGCAACCGGGCGCATCGAGAAGAACCAGTTGGCACTCCAGCTTGTTGCGGCAGAGGCGCTCGCGCGCATCGGTTTCATCTGCATGTATGAGTGAATTCTGCTACGCATTTGTGCGCGCTCTTCTAGAGTCAGCGAAACTTCGTCGCCAACCTTTTGTATGTATGTGTGAAAATCTTCGTTCATATATTCATTTCGTAGGATGCACAGAGTAGTCGCAATTTTGCCACACCGCGGTGTATTCGCACCGAGACGACATTCTCCGATACGCCGATCGCTCGCGCAATCTCGCCGGTTGAGAGCCCATCGATGAACCGAAGTGTGAGTGCCACGCGGTACTGATCGGGCAAATCCGCTATTTTTTCGCGCACGCGACCGATCAGGGTTTCTTCGTCGAGCGCCTCTTCGGCTTCGCGGACACTGCCTTCGGCAAGCATCGCCTCGACAGCGGGAGCCGCAGCCTCGTTCTCAAGCATCTCGTCGAGCGATGAGGATTTTTTCTTGCGGTACTCGTCGATGATCAGATTGTGCAGGATGCGGTAGAGAAAACTTTTGTACTCGCGCACTTCGCCACCCGATTGGACATAGTCCCAGGCTTTGAGAAATGCGTCTTGCACGAGATCTTGCGCGCGTTCGCGATTGCTCACGCGGAAAAAAGCGTGCTTAAACAGCGCGTCGGCGTAATCGTCGAACGCCTGCAAAAAAGCCTGTTCGGTGGGCGTTTGCATTACCGTATCCTCTCGAATAAGACGGGCAGGTGGGCCCGCTCTTACTTCATGCGGATGTGCTCATACTACTGCGCGGGGCAAAATAAGCAAAAAATGGCTTCATTTCTGCTTCATCTGGACGCCCGCTACATCGACATGAGGCGCACATTTGAGAACTGCACGTCCATAAAATCGGTGCGGATGCCGGTGTATTGCGCGCCGACGATCGGGGCGGTGCCACCGACGTTTGCGCCGCCTGCGTCTACCGCCTGCAGCAGCTGCGTCCAACTGCCGTTTGCTGCTTGCATAAAGAGCGTCACGGTGACGGAGCCGTCTGCGTTCGTTATCGTCGTCGAACGCAATCCGATCCATTGATTGTGCGGCAACAGATTTTGG
>DATMZK010000024.1:0-6739 GCA_035560295.1 Minisyncoccota bacterium
ACGTTGACCTGCGCGGCGAGCGAGATGCCCGGCAGAGCAAGCAAGGCGACGACCGAACCCCAAAGACCAATGCGATGTAGCGTGTTGCGCATACGACAATTTCTTGATGTGGTAATACCATGCATCATAACAGAGCAGGCGAGGCCTTTGGCCTCGCCTGCAGCTGCGTGGGGACAGTCTCCACCCTATTTGCGGCTCGCAATAATCTCCTCTTGTACGTTTCTCGGCACCACGGAGTAGTGGCTGAATTCGAGGTTTGGCACGCCGCGGCCTTCGGTGGCGCTGCGGAGCTGCGTGGTAAAGCCAAAGAGCTCAGAAAGTGGCACCTTTGCGGTAATCACACGAGCTTGGCCACGCTCGCCCATTGCTTCGATGGCCCCGCGCTTTGCGTTGATCATGCCGGTCACATCGCCCATGAATTTCTCCGGCACAACTACCTCCAGCTTCATAATCGGCTCGAGAATAACGGGCTTCGCTTGCCTGAACGCATCTTGAAACGCGTTGATTGCGGCAAGTTTGAAGGCGATTTCTGACGAGTCGACGTCGTGGTACGAGCCGTCGTAGAGATCGACGGACACATCGACAATTGGAAAGCCTGCCAAGACTCCGCGTTCCATCGCTTCTTTGAGGCCCTTTTTGATCGCAGGAATGTATTCGTTTGGAATGACACCACCTTTGATGTCGTTGATGAATTCGAAGTGGTCTTCGCGATCGACGTTGTTCTTGATCTTTTTGGTCTCGTCGACGGGCTCCATCGGACGCATTTTGATTTTGACGTGACCATACTGACCGCGGCCACCGGTTTGTTTGATGTGTTTATACTCGACATCGCTCTGGCCTGCGATCGTCTCGCGGTATGCCACCTGCGGCTTGCCGGTTGTCGCCTGCACGCCAAATTCGCGCTTCATGCGGTCGACGATGATTTCGAGGTGCAGCTCGCCCATGCCCGAGATAATGGTCTCGAGTGTTTCTGGATCGGATTTGATGCGAAAGGTCGGGTCTTCGTCGGAGAGGCGCGAGAGCGCGATGCCCATTTTTTCTTGGTCGGCTTTCGTGTTGGGCTCGATGCGCATGGAGACCACCGGCTCAGGGAAGACGATCGATTCGAGTGCAACGGGGTGCTCGGGATCGCAGATTGTGTTGCCGATCTTCACCTCTTTCATACCAACGAACGCTGCGATCTCACCCGCATACACTTCTTTCAAATCTTCGCGCTTGTCGGCCTGCAACCGCACGATGCGACCCACGCGATCTTTCTTGTTGTTGGCGGAATTATAGACCGTGTCACCTGCCGCGATGTGGCCGGAATACACGCGGAAGAAGGTCAGCGCTCCCACAAATGGATCCACCTGCAGTTTGAACACCAGCGCGGAGAACGGTGCTTCGTCGGACGCTTCGCGCACTTCTTCTTCGCCAGTATCGGTGTTCTTGCCGCGTGCCGGGGGGACATCGAGCGGGCTCGGCAAGTAATCGACGACGGCGTCCAGCACCAATTGCACACCCTTATTTTTGAGCGAGCTGCCGGTCAACACCGGGAAGAGTTCATTTTTGATGACTGCCTGGCGCAGCAATTTCTTGAGGGTGTCGAGCGGAATTTCTTTGCCGTCGAGGTACTCCGTCATGACCGCATCGTCCTGTTCGACGATTTTTTCTACCAATTCAGCGCGATATTTCTTGGCATCTGCCATAACGCTTTCCGGGATGTCGTATGCGACGACCTCTTTGCCCATCTCGCCCTCGTTTTTGAAGGCCTTCATCTTGAGCAAATCGACGACGCCTTCAAAATCACCTTCGGAGCCGATCGGAATTTGCACGCGCACCGCTTTGGTCGAAAGGCGATCGAGAATCGACGCGTACGACTTTTCGAAACTGGCGCCGGTACGGTCGAGTTTGTTGATGTAGCAAATACGGGGCACTTCGGCTTCATCGGCGTAGCGCCAGTTGGTTTCCGATTGCGGCTCGACGCCAGCGACGCCGTCGAACACGACGACTGCGCCATCGAGCACACGCAGCGAGCGCTTCACCTCGGAGGTGAAGTCGATGTGTCCTGGGGTATCAATGATGTTGAAACGCACTTTTGCCGACGTATCGGTGCCCATGTAGGTGGGGTTCCAAAAGCAGGTGATCGCGGCGGCGGTGATGGTGATGCCGCGCTCGCGCTCCTGTTCCATCCAGTCGGTGGTCGTGTTGCCATCGTGCACCTCGCCGATCTTGTGACTCTCGCCGGTGTAATACAAAATGCGCTCCGACGTGGTCGTCTTGCCCGCATCCACGTGCGCGACGATGCCGAAGTTGCGTACCTTTTCCAATGGATAGTCTCGTGCCATGTTGGTTTTAAAAAAATAGACGCCGAAGCGCGTCCCCGTAGAATACGCGAATTTTTCTAAAATGCAATTCTTCACACCATCTTCAAACCCCTTTGCTACAGTTCTATGCGTGCCTGTGGGCCTTACTGGCCCCACCCTGACAGGGCTCCGGCTTTGTCTTGAAGCAGGCACCACAAAGCGCCGGCCTTGTGCCGACGTTTTGCGTATATACAAAAAAGAAACGGTTCGGGACCGCGACGATCCCGAACCTGAAATACCCAACTCATTTGAAGTAATCTCGAGGGAGGAACTCGACCTGGAGCGGGTCCAGTGCCGTGCGAAAACTCTCGCGTGTGTCGGCGGACATATCGGTGCATACAATGGCGTATTCGTGACCGCCCTCATCTTGGTGCACTGATACACGTGCGAACAACAGCCCACCTCTCCCCACGACAATTCGCATCGCCCTCGCATCGTTCGGATCGTGTTCGAGGTCTAGCCCCATGCAGCTTCCCTCTTTGGTGAGCGGCTGCACGACGCGCTGTCGCAAAGATCCGACAAATTCCTGGACATGACGGGCCATGATGCCCTCCTTGCTCAAAAGTACGAAGAACTTCTTCACTTCTTCAAAAGATACCGTCTTTCCGGTAACGGTCAATGAAGAAAAGTTGCACGAAAACACTACGCGCTAACTTCATCACGTCTTAATCAGCACTTGGTATAGTGCGCTTGTGCTCGGGGTTGTAAAAAGCTCTAAGCGCAGAAAGCACCGCCGAAAGGCGGCGCCTTTCGTTTGGACCTCCGCTCGAGGGCGGAGAATGCTACTGCGTTTGGACTACTGCCCCGCGAAAATAGCTATGATACTTGTCTCGCGCGTCAAAATGACACGTCAGGTTTGGATCGCCGTGCGATGAATCGTTTTGACAGTACGCCTGCGGTGGATCCACGACAACGAACGTCGGCGCGTCTGCTCCCGCGATCGTCTGGCCGTAGATATACACATGATTTTTGTCTTTCGTGTACATCGTATTGAAACCTTCCGGATCATTGTATTGGGGATCGCTGATGAGCGTGAAAGTCGCAGGATCGGCGCCAGCAATGCGCGCTACCGGGGGTGAACCTTCATCGGTAGGATTCCCGATCACCCAAACGCTCGTTGCATCTTTTCCATAATATCGATCGAGTGCGACAAACGTTTTCGCATCCGCACCGACAAGCGTGCCACACGCATCAAAGTGGGGTCCATAAAAACCGACGGGATCAACAACATACACCGTATTGCCGTCGGTTTTTGCATCACTCGGATTGCCTTTTGCGTCGGCAATGACGGTCGCCGGTGGACAGCCGGAAGCGGTGGTCGGCGCTGTTCGAGAGATGGACGCGGGGTTCTCCACTCCTTGCTGGACTGTAGACGGCTGATTTTGAAAGACGAAGAGGCCGATACCAGCAAGCACAAGCAGAGCAACTGCAACGATGGCCCCCTTCTTCATTACCGCAATGTTAGCACGAAGGCGACCGCGGGTCTGGGTACGAAAAAGGAAGAAAAACCCTAATGAACTAAAAATTCACCGTTTGCGGCGCACCGAGCCCTGTCACGTAATCGTAACGGCTGCGCGCTGTGCACAAATAGCCGCAAGCGCCGTTGCTGCCCGACACGATGTCACGAAAAAAGCTCGCGCTGTTTCCGGAGGATTTGTCTGCGTATAAACGGGACAGTTCGACACCACTGCCAAGAGCCGCAATTGCCGCCCATTGGGGAGCGCCTGCCGATGTGCCTCCCACTTGCTGCCATTTGCCGAGCCGATAAATGGGAAAACCGGATCTCGGGTCGGCATCATATGCCACGTCGGGTATAGCGCGCATGCCGCCGGCTTTTGGAATGTTGTAGGAAGATTGGAATGAGGGTTCTTTTTCATATGCCGAAATACCACCACCGCTCCCCGGCCATGCAGTTTCTTTGGAAAACGATCCGTCGGGTGTGAGCTTGATTGAACTTCCTCCGACTCCAATCACAAAGGGCGACGACGCTGGCCACGAAGCACCGGCGCCATTGTCACCGGAGGATGCAAAAAAGGTCGCGCCCGAAACGCTTTTGAAATGCGAATCGAGCGAAACCTCTTCGGGAAATTCCGCGCCACCCCAACTCATCGAGACAGATACGACGTCTTTGCGGGTAGCTACATAATCGATCGCTTTCAGTAGGTTATCGCCGGAAGGGGTGGTGGCTTCCACCAACAAAATTTTGGCGTTGGGTGCAATTGCGTGCGCCCATTCCACATCGAGGGCTGTTTCCATCGCCCAACCACTATTGCTACTGATCTTTGAACTTATTTTGTGCTTCTCAAAACAACCGTTCCCGCTCGTGCATGCCGGTAGATTGAATTGCTTGCTGAATACTGCCAGGTCATTTTCTATGGAAGCGTCGTCATACGCACCGACAATCGCAATCGTCCCGGAGCCGCCGTTTTGCGGCAGATGATAGATCGTCTTTATTTGCTGCGGCGTCATGCCGGTCGGTGTTTTCGTCGATGCGCCGTAGGTATGAATCGGCGGTTTGCCGCGAAAATTTGAAAAATGATATCCAGCGTGCGCCGTAAATGGCACGACCGCAACGCAAAGACCGACCAAAAAAGTGCACATTCGTGCAAGTGACCCCGACCCCATGTACGGCAAGTATAACGTCGCCGGACTCGGTCGGCGGCGCACGTGTGCATTGTGTATTCAACCAACTACCAGGCGAAGTGCGCAAACGCTTTGTTCGCTTCTGCCATGCGATGCGTCGTTTCTTTTTTGGTTACTGCAGCTCCCTCGCCTTTGTGCGCGGCTTTGATTTCATTGAGAAGGCTCTCGGCCATCGGCTTGCCTTTGGTGCCTTCGGCAGCTTCCACTATCCAGCGCAGGCCAAGTGAGAGGCGGCGTTCGGGACGGACTTCGCGGGGCACTTGATAGTTGGCGCCACCAACGCGGCGTGAACGCACCTCGACAGTCGGCGCCGCTTTGTCGAGCGCTTCTTCCAAGATGACCACCGGGTCGCCTTCTTTTTTCAACTCTTCCATCACCTGATACACGATCTTGCGCGCCGTGTCTTTCTTGCCACGTTCCATGACGTAGTTGATGAGTTTAGAAACTTTGACCGAGCCGTAGACGTCGTCCGGGCCGGGAAGGTGTTTTCGTTTGATTGGGCGTCGCATACAAATTATTTAGCAGCCTTTGGCTTTTTAGCGCCGTAGCGCGAGCGGCCGCGGCGACGTTTGTCGACACCGGTCGCATCCAATTTGCCACGCACGATGGTGTAGCGAATACCGATGTCTTTCACGCGACCACCGCGCAGAAGCACCACCGAGTGCTCTTGTAGGTTGTGGCCTTCGCCCGGGATGTAGGCGGTGACTTCCATGCCGTTGGTGAGGCGAACACGCGCGATTTTACGAATAGCGGAGTTCGGTTTGCGAGGCGTTTTGGTGGTCACACGAGTGCAGACACCACGCTTAAACGGTGCTGGGTAAAAAGTAGGGCGATTTTTGAGCGCATTAAAACCACGACCGAGCGCGATCGTCTTCGAGCGCCAAGTCTTTTTGGTGCGGCCTTTCCGCGCGAGTTGGTTGATGGTTGCCATTGCAATTAAAAAGCCCCTGAGGGGTCGCAGAAATATACTATGCACTCTATAAATAAGCAACCGCGGCACAAAGGAGGCGTTCGACAGCGGCAAGTATCCGATGCATAGTTTGACCTCCTCGCTCTTTCCGAAGTGGAGCATCCCATGGCGTGCGCCCAAGGATTCGGCCTCTTGTTGCTCGCAGGCGGCCTCGCTTTTATGTGGATCAACTGGAAAAACTCGGCCGCCGGGTTCGTGGGCAGTGGCGTCTGTGCCGGGGCCGGAATCTTGGCGCTCGTCATTCCCCACTGGTTCTAACACCGCACGATTTGTATCGCCCTTGCTTAAAACACAGCAGGGGCGATTTCTATTTTATAAATGCGAGAAAAAGTTTTCTAGCAGCTGGATGGTCGAGCCAAATCCGGTTAAAGCCGAAGCAGTTTGTGCAAGAAATGATTGCGAACTTCTAAACGAGAGCACACTCTTTACTTGGTGATCGACAAAGCCTTGGATGACGACAACGCCATTGCTGTCCATGCAGTTGATGACCCAGTGGTGTACGCCAACGATAGCGGGCGTCGCCGAGCAGTTGCCCGAAAGCCCAACATTGGTGGCCGTGCTGCCACTATCGCCGCAAACGCCGCTGGTCTGCGGATATTTGTACGAGGTCATGTTGTTGGGATCAGTTTTCTGCAATGTGCACGAGGCAACATTGTGTGCGCTCCACGTAACCGTGAAGGATTGGCCCGGAAGCGTCGTTTGCGAACTCTGCGTGATTGACACGCTCGGTGCAGTCGTGGATACCGTATGAGCGACAGACACATGCGCACTGCTATTACCT
>DATMZK010000025.1:0-4860 GCA_035560295.1 Minisyncoccota bacterium
ATCGATGCCGAATTCTTTTTTGATTGCTGCGCAAAAATCAACAACCGACCACTCCTCGGCCAAATCCACCGTGTGTCCGTTTATTTCAAACGTGTATTTTCCGTAGACCTCTTTTGCAATGTGTCGATACAACTGTTTTACAAAATCCCCACCCTCTTTCAAGCTGCTAAATGCCTCGTAGGTTTCAAGCTGCGTGTAATCCTGCAAATGTTCGCGCGATTGGCCTTCGTTGCGAAAAATTCGCCCGATTTCAAACACCTTCGGAAAACCCGCTACAAGGAGGCGTTTCTGCCATAGCTCGCCTGCAGAAATACGCAGATACACATCGATATCGAGCGCGTGGTGATGCGTCACAAACGGCCTCGCGTCTGCTCCGCCGGGGCTTGTTTCGAGCGCTGGTGTTTCTACTTCGATAAATCCGCGGGCAAGCAAAAATTCGCGAATCGCCTGCCAAAATTTCGCTTTGCGGATGAACATTTCTCGCAGATCATCTGAGAGCAATAAATCAACAGCACGCAAGCGACCCTTTAATTCGGGGTCCTTCAGGCCAAACCATTCATCCGGAATGGGAGACAGCGATTTTGCGAGCATTTTCCATGCGGAGGCTTGCAGCGATTTTTCGCCACGCTTGGTGGTGAAGGCCGTGCCCGGTACTTGTATAAAATCTCCCACATCCACCGCGTCGGCAAACAGCGCAAATATGCTGTCGTCCATTTTTTCCTTTTGAATGACGGCCTGCGCGCGTGCGGTGCCATCGAAAAGATCCGCAAACATAATGCCGCCCTGCCCGCGCAGCGCCATAATGCGGCCCGCCAGTATCACCGTATCGCCGTTCTTTTCGAGCGATTCAAATTGTTGGAGAAATTCCGCAATGGTGTGTGTGCGCTCGGAATCAGCCGGGTATGGATCCATACCCGCATCTTTCAATAATCCTACTTTGCGCAAACGCTCACCCCGGATGTCGGCTTCGCTCATGATGCAAGCATCATACCAAAGAAACCGCACCTGTCAGGAGCGGTGCGTCTCGTTGACCCGCCGCAATACTCGAATCAATTCCTCGGCATCGGTCGCGGGAAGTCGAGAAAAAACGCGCTGCATGGTTTCGCGCGAATTGGCGCGGTACCTTGCAAGAGCGGAAGCGCCCTTTGCGCTGAGCACGATGCGTACCGTGCGCATATCTGGCACGCCGCGCACTCGTTTGATCCAGCCTTCGCGAGACAAATGCGCGATGAGCGATGTTGCCGATGGTGCCGTGATGCGTAGATATCGCGCAATATCGCGCATGGTTGGCTCGCCTTGGTCATCGATATAACGGAGTGTCTCGAATCGCATCCAGGCGTTTGGATCGGGCTTGTCGCCAGCGACATTGGCGCGGATCACCTGGCGTGTTTCGAAAAAAAGCTTTGCCAATTCTGCAAATAGGTCGTGTTCTGAATGTTTTTTCATATGATTAGTCCATAACGTGCACGTGCTCGCCGCTTTGCTGCGTGCGCATCCACAAAATAGGAAAGGCTGAGAGGAACATCACGATAGAACCGAGGAGGAAAACGTCGCCATAGGCAGCAATTTGCGCCTTGAGTTCGATGAGCGCGATGCCCTGCTGAATGATGATTGGGTCAACGCTGCGGATGACGCTGTGCGCGGCTATCGAAAGCACGTTGGCGTTTGTCGCGCCCTGCAAGACCGTACCAAAGATTGCAATGCCGAACGCGCCACCGATGTTGCGAGCAAGCGCAAGAATGGCAGAGGCAACGCCGATTTCAGATGGATCGACAACCGACGCGATGATGTTGGTACGCTGCGCCATGCCGAGTCCCATGAAAAATGCCATGACGGTGAGCGGCAACGTGATCGCCCACGCGGTCGATTTTGGATCAATATAAGAAAGGAAGAAAAATCCGATGGCAGCGCCTGCCGTTGAGACGAAAATTACCCAGCGAGGCTGCAGTTTGTAGGCAAAGCGACCACCGATTGCGGCGGATATCGGAATAATGAGCCCCATTGGGATGAAGAGAAAACCGCTCTGTGTAGCCGTATATCCGAGGAAGGTTTGCGCAAATACTGGAATGAGAAAGATGCTCCCCATCATCGCCATGAAAATGAGGAAGTTGTTGGAGAGCGCGTTGACGAACACAGCGTTTTTGAAAAATTTGAAATCGATGACGGGCTCGGGATGCCGCACCTCGATGATATAGAAGACAACGAACGCAATGATCGCGGTGGCGTAGCAAAGAAGGCTGTTGGTAGAGAGCCAACCCCAGGCGGTGCCCTGATCGAGCACCAGCACGATGGCTGAGAGTGAGACGCCAAAAATCGCCGCGCCCCACCAGTCAAACTTAATCGTTTTGCGCTCCGAAACGGATTCGTGAATGTAGGCAATTGCCATCGCAAGGCCGATCAATCCCACCGGCACGTTGACGAAAAATACCGAGCGCCAGCCGAAGATGTCAATGAGTGGCCCACCAATCAAGGGTCCCAGTACCGCGGAAGCGGCAAATGCACCCGACCAAATCCCGAGCGCCTGTGCGCGTTCACGCCCGGCGGGAAATGTGACGGTGAGGATGGCCATCGCTGTCGGGTAATCGGCGGAGCTCGCGATTGCCTGGATCACGCGAAACACAATCATCGAGCCGAGGTTCCATGCGAATCCCGCGAGAATCGATCCCACGATAAACAGCGAAAATCCCCACACGTAGATTTTTTTGCGCCCTATCGTATCGCCCAATTTCCCCCACACCGGCACGAACACGGCATTTGCGATGATGTATGCCGTCGCAATCCACGCCGCGGAAGTGACGGTGATAGAAAAATCGCTAATGATTTTCGGCAGTGCAAGGTTGACGATGGTTTGATCGAGACGACCGAGGAATGTCCCGACGATAACCGTCGCGAGCACCAGCCATCTGCTTACCTCAGGCTTCATTGTCCGTAGACCCACATGCGCGCCGACATGCCGTTTTTGAGTTCCGGATACGCCGCAATGTCGAAACGCGCTTTCACATCAAATTGCTGTTCTTGTCGCGCATCTGAAATATTGAAGACGATCTGTGTTTGTTCGGAAGTTGGGGCAACCTCGTCGATCACGCCGCTGTATTGTTTGCCGCCGAACGCATCGACGGTAAACACGACCTTGTCGCCCACTTGGATGCGGCTGAGGCCTTTGTCCTCGTCGATTTTGCCAACCACGCGCAGCTGCGTCGGGTCGATCATGGTGACAACGGATTCATTCGCATTGATCTGCGCGCCGATTACCTGGTTGACTGATACGATCGTACCGGCGATTTTGGTTTTGATCAGCTGATTGCCAATTTGCGCAACGACCGCTTCGGCCGGAACAGAATCACCTGGCTGCACGGCAACGCTTTGCAATACACCTGGCTGCGAGGGCGAGAGATCGATGAGCGGCGCCATGATACTCGCGCTGTCGATCGCGACGCGCGACGACGTGACCTCCCAATAAATTATCCCAGCAGCAAGCAGCAGGACTCCGCCCGCGATTGCGCCCGTAAGCATCCAGGTGCGGCGGGTGTGTGATTTATGAGCGATAGCCATATTATTGTTGTGCCCCGAAGGCGCGGATTTTGTCGCCCGCCGAAAGGCCTGCGAGAATTTGTGTCATGCCATTTGCGCTCGTGATGCCAGTCGTAACCGGAGTCAGCTGATCGCCGTTTGGGGTTTGCTTCAACACGTAGCGCTGCGCGCCTTGTGTGATGATCGCACTTTGCGGCACCGAAAGCGCATCACTTGCGCTTCCCGTCATGATCTTCACGTTGCCCGTGAGTCCGGCTTTTTCGCGTGCGTCGTTGTTGTCGAATTGCAAGCTGATTTTATACGCGGCAACGCCGTTTTGCATCGTTGCGGCAGGATCGATGGTGATCACATGCGCCGGAATCGGTGTATCACCCGCATAAGCGTCGAGGCTCACCGAAGCCTGATTGCCAACGGAGAGTTTCGCAAGATCGAGTTCCGATACATAACAATCGATTTGAAATTGCGCGTTGGAATTCATAGAAATCATCGGCGAGCCGGGCGAGGCCGTGGCGCCGACGTGCGCATTTTGCACCGTTATCGTGCCACCAATCGGTGCGACGATAAACGCGTTATTCAGCTGCGCTCGGGCAGCATCGAGTGATGCCTGCGCGGAGGCGACGGCGGCCTCTTGCGCGTTTACATCGTTTTGCGTGGGCGGCGCGGAGGTCACCGTGAGTTGCGCTTGTGCCGCCGCAAGGCTTGAAGCGGCATTTTGGGAAGCGATCGTAGCTGCATCGACTGCCGCGAGGCCGCCGGAGACGTTGGTGCGGCCAGTTGCGACGGATGTCTGATACGACTGGATCGTCGAAAGTGTGTAATTGGTGGTTGGAATCGCAAGGGTGAGCCCATGCGCAACCATATCCAGGTAATTGCCCACCTGCGTGACGAACCCTCGCACTTGCGCGGCAACGGCGCTCGGATCGATTTGCGTTGCGTCGGTCGGGAGCGATGTCTCAAACGACTGCCATTGCGAGAGCAGTGATTCCATACCAATGCGGCCAGATATGATAGAGATCTGTAGCTGTGAATCAGTTAAATTAAAAAAGAGCGAAGGGTTTACACCGCGCGGATTGTTGAAAAATTGATCCACACGGTCATGGATGGCATCGTCGGATTTGAGATACGCGTCTTGCGACGCCTGCACGAGTGTTTGTTTGGATTGTGCGAGCTGTGCCTGCGCATTTGAAACAGCAGTTTGTGCTGCGGCGAGCGTCTGCGGTGTCGCTCCTGCCTGCAGTGCCGCGAGTTTGGCCTGCTGCGCTGAGAGCCCTGCCTGCGCTTGTTCAACGCCGGCTTGGAGCGCGGCGGTATCGAGCGCTGCGAGCGTTT
>DATMZK010000026.1:0-5074 GCA_035560295.1 Minisyncoccota bacterium
AAGAGCTCGTGACGAAAATCAAAGAGTTGATTCACGAGGGCAATATTCGCCGCATCATCATCAAAAACGAAACTGGTGCAACGGTGATGGAAATTCCGCTCACTTTTGGTGTGGTCGGCGTGCTCTTGGTGCCCACACTCGCGGCAGTGGGCGCGATCGCAGCGCTCGTATCCAAGTGCACCATCGTCGTTGAGAAGAAATAAGTCGTTCAGCTCCACTTCATACTTAGCACCTATACTTCACCTTCATTCATGAGCGCCATCATCGAAGTCAAAAACCTCGTCAAAAAGTATGGCGATTTTACCGCCGTCGACGGCGTCTCGTTTCAAGTGCAGGAGGGTGAAGTGTTTGGCATTTTAGGCCCCAACGGCGCGGGCAAAACGACCACGCTCGAGATCATTGAGGGCTTGAAAAAGCCAACCTCCGGATCCGTCACGGTCGACGGCAAGGATGTGGTGCGGCACACGGATGCGGTCAAATCATCGATCGGCGTGCAACTGCAGGCGTCGAGCTTTTTTGAAGGACTAAATTTGGTCGAACTCATCGACACCTTCGCTGCGCTCTATGGCACCAAAGTGAACGCGATGGAAATGCTCGCCGAAGTGCAACTCACCGACAAGGCAAAAAGTCAGGTCAAAGAACTCTCGGGCGGCCAAAAGCAGCGCCTTTCGATCGCGATCGGTTTGGTCAACGATCCCAAAATTATCTTTCTCGATGAGCCCACGACGGGCCTCGATCCGCAGGCGCGCCGCAATCTCTGGGATCTCATCCGGCAGATCAAAGCGAAGGGCAAGACGGTGGTGCTCACCACGCACTACATGGACGAGGCCGAAGTGCTTTGTGAACGTGTCGCGGTAATGGACGGCGGCAAGATCATCGCGATGGATTCGCCGCGCGCCCTGATCGAGCAGCTGCTCGCAACCGGATTTTCAAAGCCAGTGATCGCGCAGGAGGCGAATCTTGAAGATGTATTTTTGAATTTTACCGGTCACGCGCTTCGCGATTAGTTCGACTACGCTCACTACAAGTAATTTTATGTATACCACCTACCAACTCACCATAGCGTCGATGAAAATGTTTTTGCGCAATCGGCAGGCGCTCTTCTTTTCGCTCTTTATGCCGTTTTTCATTATTCTCATTTTCGGCTACATCGGCTTCGACAAGCCGCCGGTCATCGACGTGGGGCTCGTCACCCACAATCCATCTGCCGCAACGCAGCAGTTTGTCGACAAAATAAAATCGTTTCCCACGTTTACGATTCACACCGGCACGCTCGACGAGGAAAAAGCGCAGCTCGATCAGGGCAATCGCTCAGTCGTACTCGACGTGCCCGACAATCTGATCTCGAATCCGCCGCAGGCGATCACCGCATACGAAAACGCAGGGCAAGCAGGGCAGGTGCAGGCCGTCGTCTCGATCCTTAATCAATTTATCGAAAATGCAACGATTGCGGCTGCGCATGTTTCGCCCCTGTTTTCGATCGATGAGCAACAGGTCAACGCCAACAACCTGCGCTACATCGAATTTTTGCTGCCGGGGTTGATCGCGCTTTCCGTCATGCAGATGTCGGTATTTTCGGTGGCGTTCGTCTTTACGCAATACAAAGAAAAGGGCGTCCTCAAGCGACTGCTCGCAACGCCGATGAAGCCGATTCAGTTCGTGGTCGCCAACGGCCTGACGCGCCTCGTCGTTTCTGTTGCGCAAGCGTTCATTTTTATCGGCGTCGGACTGCTGTTATTCCAAATACATGTTGTGGGATCCTATCCGCTCCTGATACTCTGCGTGATTTTGGGCGCCATCATGTTCCTCGGACTTGGATTTAGCGTCTCCGGACTCGCAAAAACGGCCGATTCGGTGCCCGCGATCGCCAACATCGTCGTCTTTCCAATGATGTTCCTCGGCGGCACGTTCTTCGCAATCTCAAATATGCCGAGCTGGCTGCAGGCGATTGCCAAATTCTTGCCGCTCACCTTTTTCTCCGGGGCGCTGCGCGATGTCATGACCAAAGGTGCGGGATTTACCGATATCGGCGGCGATCTCCTAGGTATGCTCGTGTGGGCGATGATTCTTATTTTCTTCGCCACGATCACCTTCCGATTCCAAGAGCGCGAAAGCGCATAATATAATCACTGGTGTATGCATCCACACATCATCAACATCGAAAAACTAGAATACGCCCCGTTTCCGGGCCCGATGCCGGAGAACATCAAGCCAAAATACGAAGGTACGACGCTCGGTTGGATCGGCCGCATTATTGGCGCGCAAAAATTGGGATACAACATTACGAAAGTGCCGGCGGGCAAGCGTGCCTTCCCGCTCCACAATCATCGGGTCAACGAGGAGATGTTTTTTATTCTCGAAGGTGAGGGAGAAATCCGCATCGGTGCCGAAACATTTCCGGTGCGACAGGGAGATTTCATCGCGTGTCCGCCGGGCGGCGCCGATACCGCGCATCAGATCGTCAATACGTCGCAAAAAGAACTGCGTTACCTCGCTGTATCGACTCACGAAGGGCCGGAGATTGCCGAATATCCTGATTCCAAAAAATTCGGGGTCATGAGCGCAGATCAATCCTTCCGCTTCCTCGGTCGTACTGAGCAATCGCTCGGTTATTGGGATGGCGAATAACCTATGAGTCCGATAGACATCATGGGCGTGTTTTGGGTCATCTTTCTTGTTGTGTGGCTGATCGGCGGGCTCACCTCGAAACGCACGGCGCGCCGTGCGGCAGGGCCCTGGATTGCGCGCGTTTTCTTTGTGCTCATTATCCTCATCGCTTTGCAGATGCCGGGATTCCATGGGGCGTTTAATTATCTTTTTAAACCGATTCCGAATGCTTCGCTCAATTGGCTCGGCGTGCTCTTTTCCGGAATTGGCTTTGCGCTTGCGATTTGGGCGCGATTTTTCCTCGGACGCAATTGGGGCATGCCGATGTCGCTGAAGGAAAATCCCGAACTCGTTACAAGCGGTCCCTATGCCTACATTCGGCACCCGATCTATTCGGGCCTGTTGCTTGCGGTCGTCGGGTCGGCACTCACGATGGGGCCGTGGTGGTTCATCATGCTCATAGTATCCGGTATGTATTTCTTCTACGCTGCAAAACACGAAGAAAAACTTATGCTGCAAGAATTTCCCAATCAGTATCCGGCTTATAAAGCACACACCAAAATGCTCGTGCCATTTGTGTTCTGAAAGACTCGTCGATTGACCTTCTCTCCCCGAGCGATAGAATCGCGAGTGGGTTTGTTCAGAGGAGGTTTGCGATGTCGTTTACCTGGGTCAAACGTGGGGCGGAACGCCCAGCCTTCAGTTTTTTGTCCGACGGACACCTGAAGCTGCTCGGCTTTTATCGGCCGCTTGATGACTCTCGGATTCCGAACCCAAGCCAGCAACACACCGCGTTATTTTGGCGAGGGAAGGTGCCGTCGTTGTACGATCTGTACGCGCACTATCTTGCCTTTGTCGCAGAGCTCTCAAAGCTCGATCCGCGCCATGCAGACGAATATTGCAGCGCTTGTAACATTTCGGTGACGCTCCAGGTCGCCGATGCGCGCCTATGAGTGGTCGGTGATAGCAAGGAGGCATTCGCGGAGGTGCATGCGCTTCTTAGGAGACACTCGAAGCGGTGGGTGATGGCGAAGTTCGAATCCGACTGCGGCTCTCCGATGCTCTCTGCCACATCGGCCGAGAATGCGCACATCACATTCGGCATCAAAGGCTGTCCTCGCAGTTCGCGTGACAGATCGCTGCGTCCAGCGTTTCTCACTGGATTGCCGCTGGATGCGCTGGTCGATTGCATCGCGGGTACCTCGCCTAAGGCGGTGCGGAGCCCACGATCCGACGATGGAACGCCAAATGGTGTGGAATCAGGACTGCAATTCGAGCACTGGCGACTTTCGCGCGACGCGCTGTTTTTTGCTCTGCAGAGCATCGAGCGGCACTGGTTTGCGCCGCCGCGACGACAAATCGCCGCATAAGTACGTACAGTCATTTGGCAGGGAGCTCGTCTCCCTGCTTTTTTATAAAAAAATCCGCTCGGCCAAAAAGAATGGCCGAGCGGGGAAAGAGCACAGAACGAGAGGGCGCTACGCCGGTTCGATGCCGAGCCAGCGCTCGGCGATCACCTTGATGCCGATAGTCCAGGCGCAGAAGGCAACAAACCCGCCGATGATCCAGCTGCCAAACAGGTAGCCGATCGCGAAGCCCACCATCACCGAAATGAAAGCGATCTTCTGTCGCTTCTCGTAGAGCTCGCGAATGAACATGATGGCGAGCGCCTTGCACTCGGCGGCGATAATTGGGCCGTTGCGACGGATCCAACGTGCGACGTCGGCTGCGATAATCGGAAGCGAAAACATGCACCAGAGAATGGCCATGAAGATCGCGTAGGGCGCAGCTTTTCCAGCGCGGTAGAGGACCCTTCCGGCGCAACAGAGGGCACTAAACACGTTGATCTTTTTTGCCTCCGCCAGCATCTCGGCCGCCTCTTCATTGAGGTCAACTGGGCTGGTGCGGCCGCTGGGCGGACGGAAGAGCGCAATCGCGGAAGGTATGGCGAGTTGCACTGCAAGCAAAACGATCGCCACGGTTGCAATTTCCTCCAGGCTAGACGGTAACAGACTGCCTCGCTCGATGGCCATCCACAGATATGCCACGGGCACGACAGCAAGCAGCAGTGCAGAACTGACGAATGCCGCGACCACGAGCCAAAGCGCGCCGACATTCCGCCAGTAAGGCATGTTCAGATCGAGCCCCCAACTCATGGTTTTATTCCACGCTCGCCTGAACGCGGCGACGAGATGCCGTGGGTCGATCAGCATACTCCCGAGGAACCCGGCAGCCGGTGAGCCGACGAAAAAAAGCAGCCAGCGTAACGGCAATGAGCCGCCGAGCGATGTTGTCAGATGGTCGGCGATTTCGATGCAAAGGGCTGCAACAAGCGTGCAGATTGCAGCCTGCAGCCAAGTGTTAGGCTTCATGGGATCTTTCTCCCGCTGTCTCGCACCTTGCCTGTCAAAGAGCGAATCCTTCGACTTTTACCACAAATTTTGCACATCAACAAGGTCGGCTGGGA
>DATMZK010000027.1:0-13918 GCA_035560295.1 Minisyncoccota bacterium
GCATAATTGCCGACGTACGTTTGCGTTTTGATGATGCTGTATTCGTTTTGCGTCCAGCCGTAAGTGGAGGAAAAACTCGGCACCGCAGTCGTTGCCGTCACTTTGTATACGTCGACCGAACCATTGCTGTTGAACATAAGATGATAGCCGCGATTGTTCACGTTGCCCGAAGCCGCCGCAAAATATAATCCACTATTGTTGCGCGCGTAAGTTTTGAGATTGGCGAAATTCGCCGCCATGCTGTTGAAATCGATCGATGAGGCCGGATATTGCCAGAGTGCCGAGCCGCTGCCGTTGCCCAGCACGCCCGGCGCGGTATTTTGTGTTGGCGAGCAACCATACCCGCTGTTGCATACCCAGCTCGAGACGGCAGATTGCACATTGGAGAGATTGCTGCCGTCCATGCGAATGCCGCCGTTTGAAAAATACGGGCCGGTGATGGTGCGATCGCTGCCAGCCCACACATTTGAATTCAATACATAGGAATACCAGGCGACCGATTTTTGCATGTAACGCGCAAACAGCGTGCGCGGAAATCCTGGATAGGTGCTCGAATTGCCCGTTGAGGTGATGTCGATTGATTGCACTTGTCCGCACTGAGAATTTCCCACAATCTTGATCGATGCGGAGCCGATCGTCTCGGCAGTTTCCGGATCGGCAACGGTGTACGTGTAGGGGCCGACACCGCCGGTGCCGTTGGTGAGATTGCCCGGATTGTGCCCCAAAAACCAGCGGTAATATTCCAATCCTGATTCGGCTACCGAGAGCGCTTGCTCGCGGCCAATCAGCGCCCTTCCCACCCGGGCCTCTTCAAATGCAAACCCGGAGAGCGCCGCAAGAATGAGCATGAAAATACCCATGAACGCGATCACGAGCAACGTGGTAACGCCACGCTCATGAACGTGCGAAAATCCTTTCTCCAAAAGAACATCGCCAGTCGCTCGATACTCGTGCACAAAGTCCGCCGCAGCTCTATCCGCCAATTCATTTCGACGGAACAGTTCTTTTGGGGGAAGGTTTTCGCTCGCGTACATATATTTATTGCCCCACCAAATTCCGCAGCGCCGCAGAAGAGCGCAGCATGAGCGCAGTCGGAAGCGACGTGGTCGACGAATCCACGACGAGATTGATTTCAACAAACCGCACACTCGCAAATTGCGAGTAATCGGTGATCAAATTTCCGTTTTGGTCGTAGTAGAGAAAGGTTGATGTGCCAGCGGCGATGTTGCGCACAGCATTGGCGAGTTCGTGTATGGATTCCGCACCGTTGTAGGCGAACGGATCGCCTGATGGCTCGACGAGCCCTTCGTAGAGCGAGGTCGTCGCCACAAACAGCCGAACTTTTTGTATCTGCGGATCATTCGGCACCACTGCGGCATAAAACGTGAACTGATTCGGTGCAATCGAGACCACCGGATAGGCGCCGTTGGAGGCATACGAGGCAACGCGGATAACGCGCACCGCCGCATCCATTCCCTTTTGGGCTTCAGCGGTCGCGCTCGCTTCCTGAATTGCGTAGCTATTGGTGCGATAAAAAGAAATGAGTGCGGTCGAAAGTGCGAGCATCGCAAACGTGAACACGGCAATCCACACCATAGATTCAACAAGTGTCATGCCCGTTTGAAAAGCGCGCCTGTGATTTTTTTTGTGGAAGAACTTTTGCATAGTTAATTCAATTGCACCGAAAGGCGCGTCGTGCCGGAGACGTTTACGTTGTTCGTCGTGCTAGTTGCATAACCCGTTGCGCCAACTGAAACGGTGTAATTTGCCGAAGACACAAGGCTGGAGAAAAACGACTGCCCCAGGGATCCGTCGAGGTGCCGGTAGAAAATCCGCTGCGCGAGATGAGCACAAAGGCATTCGGTAAGAGCGAGCCGCTTGCAGATGAGCGCACATCGACGAGCAGCGAATTGGCAGTATGTGCGGCAAGATATAGCGTGCTTGTTTGCGAGGCGCCCGGCGCGAGCGCTTCAGGCTGCGGACTGCATGCAGAAGCAATGTCGTACCCGCTCGAGGCTGGCACTGCAATCGTGTACGTATCCCACTCAAGACCGGGGACGCTCAGCGAACCGTTCGCACCGCTTGCAAGCGTGCTGCTGTATTTATAGACAAGACCCGACGGCCCTGTCCCGATTGTTTTCGCGCCTTGCAAAGAAAGCGAGACGACGCCCATCGTGGTCGTACTTTGGCCGCCAATCCAAGCAAGTAGTTGAATCGATTTTTGACCGAGCGCATCGATCGCGAAGGTTGCCGAAGTTGTTTGATTCGCTGAAACAGTGAGATTGCCAGGATTGGGATTGGTGTTTTGCGAAGTCGCTGGATACGTTTGCGCGGTTGAGTAGCCCGCTTCGGTGACCGAAACGTGATAGTTGGTAGCAGCGGGCGCGCCGATCACGGATGCTGTGCCGCTTGCGTTCGTAAATGTATTGATCGATATAGTGGGCGAGGTGCCGGCATTGGTTATAGCCACCGATGCGCTCGGGAGCGCAGCGCCGGCAGCATTCACCACATGGATGGTGAGCGTGCCGCAGGGAGAACCGCACGGATTGGTCTCGAGACCTGCGCTGGGCGAAATGCGCGAAACCAGCGTCACATGACGCGTACCGCCTCGCGCGCTCCACGCAAGATCAACTTTCACCGCTTTGTAATCTTCGACAATGCCGTTTGCGTCGGCCGCACCCGTGCCATCTTTGGGATCATCTTCGTACGCCACGATCGTGCGGCGCGTGTAATGAATGCCGTTGAGCGATACGCTTTCCGACGGCGCAATCGTACCCGAGGGCACACCGCCCACCGTGCCGATGGCCGCATACGAAAGACTGTGAATATATTCCATGCGTTCATCGGCAAGTGCGATAGCGCCAGCGCGCGCTTTATTGTTGGCCATGATGTCGAGCGCAAGCTCGAAGGTCGCCGCGATGCCCGCAAACACAATCATCATGAGTCCGATGCCCACCAGCGTGTCGATCAGTGTCACGCCGGATTCGCTGCGGAGGCGCCGACGTCGCATATTAGGAGATCGCGGAGGAGAGCGAGTAGATCGGGCCGATCATCGAGACGGCAAAAAATCCGACCGCTCCGCCGATAACGAGCATGAGAAACGGCTCGATGATGGTCGACATGTCTTTGGTTTTGCGATCGACTTCAGTTTCATAAAAAATGGCGAGGCGCTTTAGCATGTCGTTGGTCTCCCCCGTTTCTTCGCCGACCGACATCATTTCTCCCACAAACGCCGGATACAAACGCTCGTTGCGCACGAACGCACTCGAAAGCGGTTGGCCGCTACCGACTCCCGTTTTTGCCGCCTCGATCACATCGCGGAAATAACTGTTTTGGAGCACCTCTGCAGTGATTGAAAGCGCTGTGATCACGTCCACACCGGAGGCGAGGAGCGATGAAAGCGTACGTGCCGTGCGCGCTGCATTCACTTCGCGCACCAAGCCGCCAATCACCGGCGTGTGCAATAGCGTCCAATCGAGCGCGCGACGCGCGGGCGCGGTTTTCAGCGCCAAGTAGATTCCGAAGATGACAAACACAACAAGCCCGAGCGCGAGTATCGTGTTATTGACCAAAAAATTACTGATACCGATCACTACCTGCGTTGAATACGGCAAATTTGCGTGCATCTCGGCGAAGGTCTGCGCGAGCGTTGGCACCACCTGCGTCATCATCAAAAATCCAATGCCGACGATGGCGATCAAAATGATGCATGGATAGATGAGCGCGCCGCGAATTTTCTTTTTTATTTCATACACGCGCTCCATCTGCTCGGCGAGCGTGGTGAGCGTGCCTGGCAAATCGCCGCTTTCCTCCCCCGATTTCACCATCGCAATAAAAAGTGGCGAGAATACTCCGCGCGCCTTGCCGAGCGCTTCATGCAACGTGGTACCGCGGCGCACATCGCCCGCAAGATCGCTCATGATGCGCGCGAGTTTGGGATTTGCACTCTGGCGCTCCATCACCGCAAGTGCGCGAGCAAGCGCAAGCCCCGCCGAGAGCATGGCACCCAAGTTGCGCGCAAATAAAATCTTGTCGTATTCCTTCACGCGCGCGAGCAAGAGATTCCAACGCGCAACATTCCAGCGCCCGCCGCCCGACTCTTCCTCGAGCGAGAGAATTTTGCCGCCTTCGCGGCGCACGATGTCGTAGAGCGCGAAACGATCTTGCGCCTCGGCGCTTGCCCGATACACTTCGCCGCCGCTTTTTTCGGCCGTGTAAGAAAACTTCGTCACCAAAAAAGTATAGCGCGGTGCGCGGAGTTTTTTCCGGCTTTTCCCCGCTTCGCTATTCCGTGATCACGCGAAGCACTTCTTCGATGCTCGTGATGCCCTGCGCCGCTTTGAAAATACCGTCTTCGGCCATGGTGAGCATGCCTTCTTTTCGCGCCTGCACTTCGATCGCGTCGGCCGTTGCGCTGCCCATGATCAATTCTTTGATACTCGAGGTCATCGGCAAAACTTCATAAATGCCGGTGCGGCCTTGGTAACCCGAAGCGCTCTGGCCGTTTTCGTTTGGCATAAAAAACGGAATATTTTTCCAGGTGGCCTCCGGCGCAACCACTTTCTCATCTTTCAATGCCCGCAGCACCGTGCCCACATCCACCGCCTGTTCGAGTCGAGCCTGTTCTTCGCGCGAAAGTTCATGTGGAATTTTGTCGGGCGACAGGCGGCGCACGAGTCGTTGCCCAATCACCGCGCGCAGTGTTGAGACGAGGAGAAACGGCTCCACGCCCATATCAAGGAGGCGTGCCGCGGCAGCCGCAGCAGAATTGGTGTGCAAGCTCGAGAGCACGAGGTGCCCGGTGAGCGCGGCATTGATCGCAAGACTCGCCGTTTCTTTGTCGCGAATCTCGCCCACCATGATTATGTCTGGATCTTGACGCACCAAACTGCGCAAGCCGCTTGCAAACGTAAATCCAATATCGGGTCGCACTTGCGTTTGATTCACGCGCGCCATTTGGTATTCGATCGGATCTTCGACGGTCGAAATGTTTACGTCGGGCGTGTTGACGATGTCGAGGAGCGTGTAGAGCGTGGTCGATTTTCCTGCGCCCGTTGGCCCAGTCGTGAGGATCATGCCGGTGGTTTTGCGTGTCGACTCGTGCATTTTTTCTAATCCCGCTCCGTGAAAGCCAATTGATTCGAGCGTGAAGCCAGAAATCGAATCGCGAAGGAGCCGCATCACGATTTTTTCGCCAAAATAGGTCGGCAACACCGACACGCGGAACGAAATGCGCTCACCTGCCGATTCTGCGCCGAATCGGCCGTCTTGCGGCAAGCGGTGTTCGTCGAGTCGCATGTTGGCGAGCACTTTAATGCGCGCGGTGATTGCAGGCGCCGCGGTTTTTGGCAGCTGCATCGCGTCGTGCAAAATGCCGTCGATGCGATAGCGAATGAGAAGCGAATCTTCGAGCGGTTCAATATGAATATCAGAAGCATTCTGCGCGCTCGCGTGACGCAGCAGCGTCTCGACGATTTTCACCGCCGAAACTCCTTCGGCCATGTGTTTCAAATCTTCGTCCTTCGGCACGCCGGAGCCTGTGGCGGAGGCGGCCTGCAGCGCTTCCGTCTCGCGCTTGATCACATCGCCCAAATTGTCTTTCAATTCCTGCTGATATTGCTTGAGGGCGAATTTGATCGAGGCTGCATCGGTAAGACGCGGCAAAATTTTGAGGTGTGTCTTCTTTTTGATGAAATCGATGGCGGCAAGATCGTCGGTGTCGAGCATCGCCACTTCGAGTTCATCCCCCTTCTGCGAAAAAGCGATGATGTTGTTGCGACGCGCAACCGGCTCGGGGATAAGGCTCAGCGTTTCGAATTTGATATTGGTGCCGAGAAGTGAGACGAACGGAATCCCGAGAATGTATGCATAGGTGCGGCGCAATTCATCTTCGCCAATTGCGGCCTTTGCAACCAACACATCACCAATTTGCTTGCCGCCATTCTTTGCTTCGGCTGCCGCAACTTCAAAATCTCTGCCGGAAACCAATCCCGCATCGGCAAGAAATGATTTGAGGTGCGTGTCGGAGATGTACATGCATACCAATTATACAGCACAGCGGCTCTCAAAATGGCGTGATATATTTTTTAGATATGAATGAAGGCTTGGAACCAACGCGACGAGACAATCAAGCGTCACCGCTCGAGAAAACTGCCCGCACGTTGATGGCCGGTGCCGCTCTCCTTGGGACAGTCGCCGCAACTCATGTGCCTGAAGCGCACGCAGAAGCGCCATCGACGATTGAAACCCAAGAATCCGCGCTCGGACAACAGGCCGACGCACTCATGAAACAGATCTCAGAAATGAAAGCGGAGCACGAAGGTCCGCTCGGCACCTTTGAATTGAATACCAAAATACAGCCGCTCATCGTTATATTCGCTGCGTCGTTCAGAAATATAGACGCAGCACCGGGCATCAGTCCGGTCAAACAACAAGCGGCAAAGAATTTCCTCCTTCCCCGATTGCTCGACATGCAATCGAAAAATTCGGAGCTGAAAGCGAATGCCGGCCTCGCAGTATTTGAGCAGGCATTGCGACAGCCATCAGCGCAACTGACAGACGAACAACGTGCATCATTGGCGAAGTTCTACGGAAAAAACTAGACGTGGAATCAATTTGACATTTAATGTTTTAGTGCTATAATTCACATAGCTGTTCAGGCTACGGTTTCTCACAACGCCTAGGAGGCACTCTTGGACCAATCCCTGCTCTACTGGGCCTGCCTGCTGACGCAGGGGGCGCTCGTTTTAAATCTCGCCTCTGCACTCACGGCCAAAAAGCCGAACCTGATGTGGACGAGGATTTCGGGAGCGCTGATGAACGGCTTCGCCGCCCTCGGCGCGTGTCTCGTGCCCTCCTTTTCGGGCATGGCGGCCGGCGTCGCCACAATGTCGATACCGCTGCTGTTCGTTTTCTGGCAACAGCACGCGGAAGCGTAGCCGTATTGGGCCAGCACACTGCAACGACCCGGGAAGCGCACATCAGCGCCCCGGGTCGTTCTATATATCCCCTCCGCACTGCGCTTGCTTTTTCTTCATTTGGGTGTACACTTGTCTCATTCGTTCCGGCATGCGCCGGAATTTTCATTAGAATAGCTAGAAAACCAAGCAAATATGGCACTTTTTGACCTGAAGACACTGAACTCTGCGCTCGACGAACTGCAGCAGGAACGCGGTATTTCGCGCGAATCGGTAGTGGAAGCGCTCGCAACAGCGCTCGCCGCTGCGTACCGTCGCGAATACGGCAAACGCGGACAAATCATCCGCGCCACCTTCAATCCCGAAACCGGCGACATGGAATTTCGCCAGGCAAAAATCGTGGTGGACGATTCGCTCGTGCGCAAAGAGGGCGAAGAGGCAACGAGCGACGAAGATCACCGCTCGCGCTTCAATCCCGAACAGCACATCATGCTCGAAGACGCGCGCCGCATGAAGCGCGACGCATCGCTCGACGACGAAATCTCCTTCCCGCTTGAAACACGCGAAGATTTCGGCCGTATCGCTGCGCAAGCTGCCAAACAAGTGATCATGCAAAAAGTGCGCGAAGCAGAACGTGCGTCGATCATCGAGGAATACGGCGAACGCGAAGGTCAGATCGTAACCGGCCACGTGCAACGCTTTGAACGCGGCAATCTTTTCATCGATCTTGGTCGCGCGACCGCCATTTTGCCGTACGACGAACAAATTCCCGGCGAGCGCTACCGCCAAGGAGAGCGCGTTCGTGCGCTCCTGTTGCGCGTTGATGAGGGCGTGCGCGGCACGTTCATTCGCCTTTCGCGTTCGCACCCACGCTTTCTCACCAAACTCTTCGAAACCGAAGTGCCCGAAATGGCAAGCGGTGTCGTCGAAGTGAAAGGCATCGTGCGCGAGCCAGGCAGCCGCGCAAAAATCGCGGTGCACTCCAACGACGATCATGTCGACCCAGTCGGGGCGCTCGTAGGTCAGCGCGGTGTGCGCGTTGCGGTTGTTACCTCAGAACTCGGCGGCGAAAAGATCGACGTCGTGGAATGGAGCGAACAAGCGGGCGATTTTGTGAAAGAAGCACTGAAGCCCGCACAGATTCTTGAAATCAATCTCAACGAAGACGAGAACCGCGCCGATGTGGTGGTGCTCGAAGATCAACTATCGCTCGCAATTGGTCGTGGCGGACAAAACGTCCGACTTGCTGCGCGCCTCACCGGCTGGAAGATCGACATCCGCTCGCTCGGCGGCACCGAGGCGACCTCGCAAGCAGAAGCAACGCCCGTGCAACCGACTGATGTTGAAAACGTTTCGGCGCCAGAAGACTCACTCGCCGAAGCGAAAGCCGATATGGCGGGAGATGACGACGAGGCAGCCGACGACGGCGAGGCAAATCTTGAGCCGGTCGCGCAAGATCGCGATGTTGCGGATGAAAAGGTAAACGAAGAGGCGGAAGAAGTAACCACGGACGGCCAAGAAACCGACGCGGAATAATTTCTCAATTTATAAAAAGATTCAGCGGCGGCACCTTCGGGTGCCGCCGCTGTTTTTAGTTGCGGAAAGAGCTTATCGCTTGGTGCGCAGCCGGTTACGGTCGCGGACCATACCCGCAGCTGTCACTTCGGGCCCGGCACCCGGTCCGCTCATTTCGTACGGGCCGTCTTTGCTGCGAGGATAGATGCGCCAGCCGTTCTTGACGCCGTCCACCTCACGCAGCCAGTCAAACCAGTGACTCTCGGCCGCGACGTTGTAGAAACGGCCAGAGATGCTCCAGCGACCGCACGATGCTTGCAGCGATCCGAATATTCCCTCGGGTCGCGGTTCGTACTCTCGATCGTAATCGGGGACGGCAGCGAACGTGAGAACGAGTCGATGGCGAGCATTGCGTCGCGAGAGACGATGGATGTCTTCCTCGTCGCGGAAATAATCGATCTTGAAATGATCGGGGGTGATGAAATGCTCACCGTCGGAGAGCGTCGTATTGTGGATGATCGACGCCTTCATGGCGACGTCGTCGAGTTCGCCGTTGATGATCTTGACGTTATCGGTGCTGCCCGGTTCGGCGTAGCCAAGCGCCTTGGCGTCGCCAATCGCACCAATGGGCGACGTGCCTTGCTGCACATCGCTCCAAATATTGTTTGTGGTTCCATTGACGATCGCATCGAGCAAGATGTTTTGGTTCTGCAGTTGTCGGCGCTCAAGCGCGTTTAGCATATCGGTGCCGCCACCGACACACGCCGAATTGCCGATCGGACCGAGTTTCAGCACTTCCGGATATTGGTAAGCGTGTGCCGCCTTGGCGCACGTAACCACAGGAATGCCTTGCTCGGCGAAGAGGCGCATGTAGGCGAGCTCGTCGAGGCCTTTATTGCCATTGGGTATTGCGAGCATGGCGACGTCGGCCTCTTTCAGATACCTGCCAAACCTGCCCGATAAGGTCTCAATCGCTTCGACTGCCTCAAGCTCGACGGTGCATGGCCGGCCAAGCTCGATGTAATTGACCTTGCGACGCGACAGACCGAGGATGACTCGGTCGCCGTTGGCGGCCAGCTGTTTGCACAATTCCGATCCGACGTTGCCTGCCGGGCCGACCACGATGATATTTGCCATGTAGTACTCCCTCGGTTGAACCGTTCTCTATAGTCTCAGCTACACATACACTACTTCCACTCTCGCTGTCAATTTGATACACTTTCAACTCATGAACCTCTGGCACGACGTACCGCTCGGCAAAGACGCGCCCGGCGAGATCAATACCATCATTGAGATCGGCAAAGGCTCGAGCAATAAGTACGAAGTCGACAAAGAGACCGGCCTCATTAAATTGGATCGCGCCAACTACTCTTCCGCTGCCTACCCGTTTGATTATGGTTTCGCCCCGCAAACGCTCTGGGACGACGGCGACCCGCTCGATGTGATTGTGCTCACCACCTTTGCACTCTCCCCGGGCATTCTTGTTGCGGTGCGCCCTGTAGCAGTGATCGACATGGTGGATTCGGGTGAATCCGACTACAAAGTCATCGCGGTGCCCGTCGAAGACAAACGCTGGGAAGACGTGAACGATTTGCCCGATCTCAACAAACACATGCTGAAAGAGTTCCAGCACTTTTTTGAAACCTACAAGGCCCTCAAAGGCAAGCCGGCGCCAGTCGAGATCAAAGGCATCTACGGCAAAAAAGAGGCGCTCGCAGCCGTCGAGCGTGCGGTGCAGTTGTACAAAGAAAAAATCCACGCCTAGCGCCTCAAAACATATTTTTGGGGTGTCTCGCAGCGCGTCGGCGCGAGGGGCAGGGAATTTTCGGGAGATAACTTACCCGACCCCAAAAATATGTTTTGAGGGGGTATTATCCACGGTCCAAAACGCGGCGCCCCGCAGGGGCGCCGCGTGCTATCATCGATTCATGCCGCCCATTGATACCGCACACCAGCTTCCGCCGCCCAAAAAATCGGCCGGTCCGATGATCGGCAGTATCATCGTCGTTATTTTGCTTGTGGTTGGCGGACTCTATTTTTGGAGTGAGAAAATAATCGAGCAAAACGCCGCGCGCCAGCAAGTGCCTTCTATTTTGAGCGGCACGACCACGATTACAATCACCAAGTAGCGCAAATTCGCGCGTCGCTTGTGATTCTGCTACAGTGCGCGCCATGTCATACACCAACGTCAAAATTTCACGCGACACCGAGGCGTGGGAAATGGAAATTCACGCCGACATTCCGGCCGAATCGCTCGCAACTTACCGCGAAGAAGCGCTGAAAGAATTGCAAAAAACAGCAAAGATCGACGGCTTCCGCCCCGGCCACGCTCCCGCCGATCGCATCGTTCAACTCTATGGCGAACCTGCGCTCCTGCGTCTTGCGGCCGAGCGAGCCATTCAGCAAGAATTGCCCGAGCTGATGGCAAAAGAGCAGGTGCTGATAGTGGAAACCCCGCGCGTGCAAACCGAAACGCCCGAAATCGGCAAGCCGCTCTCGTTCACCGCACGCGCCGGCATCGCGCCAGAGGTGAAACTCCCCGACTGGAAAGCAATCGCCAAAAAACACAACGCAAAAAAAGAACCAACCACTATTTCTGATACGGAACACCAAGACGCGCTCACCCACATTCGCCGCGAGCGAGCGCGCATCGAAAAAATGGAGACTGGTATGGAAGCGCAAGCTGCAATGGAAGCGGCAAAGGCAATCGCCGAACATGAATTGCCGCCGCTCGACGACACATTCGTGCAATCAATCGGCTACGAAAGCGCGGAGAAATTCAGCGACATGGTGCGCACCAACATGCAAAGCGAAAAAGAGTCGCAGGAAAAACAAACTCGTCGCTCCGCTATTCTCGACGAGCTCGCGCGCGAATCTACCATCCACTACCCTGCCATTTTGCGCGAATACGAATTGAACGACATGGAAGCGCGTCTCGCAGACGATCTCTCTCGTATGGGCGCGAATCTCGAGCGATACCTCACCGAACTGAAAAAAACGCGCGAAGAACTCCGCATAGAATGGAAAGATGCAGCCGACAAGCGTGCAAAGGTGCGCCTGGTACTTTCGGAACTCGCACGAGCAGAAAAAATCGAGGTTGAGGAAACACTGCTTGCACAAGAAATTGAACGCGCACGCAAAATATATCCGCAGGCCGACGAAGCCAACATCCGCGCTGGCATCACCCACGCAATCCGCAACGAAAAAGTGATGGAGTTGCTAGAACAGCAATAAAAAAGGCGCCGGTGGTGCGGCGCCAAAGCGAGGGGGATCAGATCGATTCGGTTCCGCGTCGGGTGAGATACACCGCGATGCGGATTTTTTTGCCGTTGCGGCGCCGCTGGACGATCCGATGCGGACCATTGCCGTTGATAACAAATCGGCATAGTCCTCCATCGTTGATCTCTTCGAGAACAGCGATTTTACCGGGTTTTTTGAATGTCTTGGGTCGCGTCGAAGCGAGTCGGCGCAACAACTTTCTGACCCTGGGGCGTGGCTGTATATCGAGCATGACCGGTACTCCGCACTGCACACATACTGAAATCAATGTAATTCGATTCGCCGAAAAGGTCAACGTTTGCATCGGGTGTCTGTTATTTGCTACACTCGCCAAATGAATACAAAACCAAACGTTCGCGCGCAGATGCTGGTGCCCATGGTGATCGAAAAGACCTCAATGGGAGAGCGCGCATACGACATTTACTCGCGTCTCCTCAAAGAGCGCATTATTTTCCTCGGCGGACCCATCGATAGCGATGTTGCCAACCTCGTCGTTGCGCAGCTCCTCTTTCTAGCTTCCGAAGATCCGAAAAAAGACATTTCCTTCTATATCAACTCTCCGGGCGGCCACGTGTCGGCCGGTCTTGCGATTCTCGACACGATGAATCACATTCAGCCCGCGGTTTCGACGGTGTGTGTGGGCATGGCAGCCTCGATGGGTGCGGTCTTGCTTTCTGCTGGTCAAAAAGGCAAACGCTTCGCGCTTCCGAATGCCGAAATCATGATTCACCAGCCCTCGGGCGGCGCCGAAGGTATGGCAGCGGACATCGAAATCACCGCAAAGCAAATTCTGAAGATGCGCGAGCAGCTCAACAAAATTCTTGCCAAAAACACCGGCCAAAAGTTGGACAAAATCGCGCGCGACGTAGATCGCGACTACTTCATGACCGCCGAAGAAGCGAAAACGTACGGCATTGTCGACAAAGTGTTGGTGTAGTCTCCAATTTGTGTTTTTCATGGAGCTGCCGTATGGTGCGCGCAGTTTGAAATGGAGCGCGCAATGACAAAACCCGTCAGTGCAGAAAAATGGTTTTTGATGGTGCCGTGGTTCAACGCGGCCAACGGCTTCCCGCAGTTTCTCCCGAAATTGCTCGGATATATCCAAGATCGGGTGTATATCGAGGCGGGCCGGCTCGACCTCCTCAACTTTCGTGAAGTCCTTGATCAAGACCTCAAGGCACATATGGAAGTCGAGATCGCACGTTGGCGGGAACACTTCACCGAACAAATGCAGCCTACAGAAGCCACCGGTCTCATCGATTTTGCGCAGGTGCTTAGCGAATGCATCGCCTGGCGGAAAATAGGCGGGATGCACCTCTGTGATCCATACATCGATTACGAGGGCGAGAAAGCACTAGAGCGACTTCGCCAGGAGCGCAGCGACGTGCAGCAGATGATCTGGTCGCGCCTCGGCGGATGGCTGACGAATCTCCGTTTGATCGCAGCATAAGTGAGGGGCGCCGCAGCGGGCGCCCCTTTTGATTTCATTTCCCCTTTACCCGAAACGATGCCGTGCTATATTGACTCCGTGACCTTACTATTATCGAACAATAATTATTCTTTCCGCGCATTGCAGCGTAGCGCCGCTATTGGCATGTTTGTAACAAAATATCCAGCGTTATAGCCATAAATGCGCGCGGGAAACCCGACGCGTATGTCATTAAAAATAGTACTTCTGCTTCTTGGCGCCGCAGGCGCTGCCGGCATTGTGATCGGCTACTTTTTGCGCATGCTTCTGTTGCAGGCAAAGCGTGGCTCGATGGAATTGCAGATCCGTCGAATGATGCTCGACGCCGACGAGCGAGCGAAAAAAATCGTTGAAGAGGCCGAACGCCGCGGTGAAGAACGCGCCCAGCAAATCGCCGCAGAAGCCAAAGAGCGTGAGCGTGATTTGAAACAAGTCGAAGAGCGGTTGCTGCGCCGCGAGGAACTCCTCGACAAACGCCAAACCAACCTCGATACCGAAATGGAAACAATCGCTCGCAAAAATGAGGAGATCCTAACCACGAAAGAAAAGGCCGACGAAATTCTGCGCACGCGACAAGAGTCGCTCGAAAAAATGGCCGACCTCTCTGCTGATCAGGCCAAGCATGAGCTCATTCGCTCGGTTGAAAAACAGTACGAAACCGATCTCGAAGGCCGCATGCGCAAGCTCGAAATCTCGAGCAATGAGCGCCTCGAGCAAAAAGCCAAGGAAATCATGACGA